>JAAWEC010000055.1 GCA_022794095.1 Clostridia bacterium | reverse complement strand
CCAGATGTAAGAGATGGACTAAAACCAGTACATAGAAGAATACTATATGCTATGCATGAGGATGGAATAACATCAGACAAGCCATACAGAAAATGTGCTAACACAGTAGGTTCAGTACTTGGACGATACCATCCACATGGAGACTCATCAGTATATGATGCAATGGTAAGACTAGCTCAAGACTTCTCAATGAGATACATGTTAATTGATGGACACGGAAACTTCGGTTCAATTGATGGAGACGGAGCAGCAGCAATGAGGTATACAGAAGCAAGAATGGCAAAAATATCAGAACACATGTTAACAGACATCGAAAAAAACACAGTAGACTTTATGCCAAACTATGATGACAGATTGCAAGAGCCAAGTGTATTACCAGCAAAAATACCATCATTACTAATAAATGGTTCATCAGGAATAGCAGTAGGAATGGCAACAAACATACCACCACACAACCTAACAGAAGTAATAAATGGAATAATCAAAATAATTGATGAAGACGAAGTAACAGACGAAGATTTAATGCAAGTAATAAAAGGACCAGACTTCCCAACAGAAGGAATAATCTTAGGGGTGGAGGGAATTAAGCAAGCATACAAAACAGGAAGAGGAAAAATCACACTAAGAGCAGAAACAGAAATTGAAGAAATGAGTGGTGGAAAACAAAGAATAATCGTTTCATCATTGCCATATCAAGTAAACAAAGCAAACCTAATCAAAAACATATCAGACCTATCAAAAGAAAGAAAAGTAGAAGGAATATCAGAATGTAGAGACGAATCAGATAGAAAAGACAGAGTAAGAGTTGTAATAGAACTAAAAAGAGACGCAAATCCACAAGTAGTACTAAACCAATTATTCAAACACACACAAATGCAAACAACATTTGGAATAATAATGTTAGCTCTAGTAAACGGAGAACCAAAAATCCTAACATTACGCCAATGTATTGACTGTTACATAGACCATAGAAAAAACGTAATATTAAGAAGAACACAATTTGAGCTAGACAAAGCACTAGCAAGAGCCCACATCTTAGAAGGGTTAAAAATAGCCCTAGACAACATAGATGAAGTTATAAACATAATACGTGCATCATATGACGACCCAAAAGAAAGATTAATGGAAAGATTTGGCTTAACAGACATACAAGCACAAGCAATCTTAGACATGAGGTTAAAAACACTATCAGGTTTGCAACGTGAAAAAATAGAAGAAGAATACAACCAATTAATGGAACTAATAGCACACCTAAGAGACATACTAAACAGTGAAAGACTAGTATTTGAAATAATAAAAGAAGAACTAACAGAAATAAAAGACAAATTTGGAGACGAAAGAAAAACCAAAATAGTAGCAGCAGAAGGAGAAATAGACATAGAAGACCTAATAAAAGAAGAACAATGTGTAGTAGCCCTAACACATTTTGGATATATAAAAAGAATGCCAATAGACACATATAAAAGCCAAAAAAGAGGAGGAAAAGGAATAACAGGAATGGCAACAAGAGAAGAAGACTTTGTAAAACAAATCTTCACAGCATCAACACATGACACAATCCTATTCTTCACAAACAAAGGAAAACTATATAGATTAAGAGGATATGAACTACCAGAAGCAGGAAGAACAGCAAGAGGAACAGCAATAGTAAACTTACTTAGCCTAGATGCTGGTGAAAAAGTTTCAGCAGTAATACCATTACAAAATTTCGCAGACGGAAAATACCTACTAATGGCAACAAAAAATGGACTAATCAAAAAAACAGCCCTAAAAGAATACGACTCTAATAGAAAAACAGGATTACAAGGAATAACACTAAAAGAAGAAGACGAACTAATAGATGTAAGACTAACAGACGGACAAGACAATGTCGTATTAGTTACAAGAAACGGAATGTGTATAACATTTGACGAAAAAGACGTACGTCCAATAGGTAGAGTATCACAAGGAGTAATAGGAATAAGGCTAGACGAAGACGACGAAGTAATAGGAATGGAATCAGTAATATCAGGAGGAAAAGCAACTCTACTTGCAATAACAGAAAACGGATTTGGAAAAAGAACAGAACTAGAAGAATACAGAGTACAAAACAGAGGAGGAAAAGGAGTAATAACATACAAAATCACAGCAAAAACAGGAAAACTAGTAGGAGTAAGAATTGCAGTAGAAGGTGATGACGTTATGTTAGTAACAAACACAGGAACAATAATAAGACTAAAAGTAGACGACATAAGTGTATTAGGAAGGTCAACACAAGGAGTAACATTAATGAGAACCAATGACGGTGGAAAAGTAGTAAGTGTAGAAACACTAAATAACGAAGAAGAACAAGAAGAAGAATAAAAAATAGGATTTGGGAACAGTATAAACTTAACCCAAATCCTATTTTTGTTGTATAAGAAAAATCAAAAATTTTAATCAAGCCTCTTTTGTTCTTAATCTCAAATCATTACCAAAAAAGCAATAAATATCATAATAGCCAGCAATCCTAGAGCCAATCCTCTCCTCATAATGATTAAAAATATCCTTAATACCCAAATTAGTAGAAATAATAGTCTTAGTAGACTTATTATTCAAATTCAAAATCCTAGTATTCAAAACAGTAAACAACTCACTAAGCTTCATACTATTTAAGCTCTCTGTACCTAAATCATCAATAATAAGCAAATCAACATTCAAAACAGAATCATAAATATTATCAACACCAGCCTTTTGCCTATTAAACTTATAATCAATGATACTCTCAATCAAAACGGGAGCAGTTTGATAAAGAACAGTTTTACCATTTTTCAACAATTCTGAAGCAATACAATTTGACATAAAAGTCTTACCGTAAACCAACAGTGCCTGAAAATAGCAAATTTCTAGTATTAGGATCATCAAAATTTTGAACAAACTCCAAGCACTTTTGCTTAATATTTATTATATTTTGTCTAGGAGAAATATTAAAATGATACTTTGAAACATCTACATCATCAGAAAACAAAGCTTCATTAAAAGTATCAAAATTTTCCTTATTCAAATTAGACATATTAGACTTATTAAAAGAAACATCAAGCAACATTTGCTTTAAGCAACTACACATAATCGTCCTATCATCATATTTAGAAATATAGCCAGTATCATTACAAATAGAACACTCATAATTAGGAGTCAAATAATCACTTGGAAAACCAGCATCATGTAAAACACAAGCCTTTTCATACTTAAGTTCCTCAATTTTTTTATTCAACTCATCTAAAGAAGTTAAATTATGTAACAAAACATTCTTAGCTGTAAGAATTGCAAAGCCATTTAAATCATCTTCAATTTTTTGTAACTTAGGAAACTTTTGATACAAGTCTGTTTTCCTCTTTTCCAAATCCAACTCAGCTTTTAACTTTTTTTGTTCATATTCTTTTAACAAAGAATTCAAAATCTCATTATGCATAAAAATCATTCCTTCCTAATTAAGGTGTTTGATTAGCATACAAAAAGTCCAAATTATCATAATTTCTCTGCACATAATTAGCAGAAGAACTTTTACCAGTATTAGACTTCAATTCTTTTACAGACTTCTCTTGCTTCTTACGTTGCTCTAAAAATGCTTGAATTTCAGCAGGAGTATTCAAATTCCTATCATGCCAATCAGTAATAAGATTATTAATATATTCAAAAGTAGGATTTTGTTTCAAAGTGGTACGTTTTAAAGCAATCTCAATAACACTCATATCATAACCGAAATTCAAAACCCAGTTTTCAATATAAGCCTCCTCATATTGTGTCAATCCATTGTATTTTCCAAGCTTCTTAGAAATAGTCTTTTTAAACTTATTCAAACTTTCTTGTTTTTCATAATACATATCCAAATCAGACCAAGTCTTAACCCTATTAGAAGCCCAAGCCTCAGCCACAGTTTGAACATAATTACGATGCATAGCATTACGATTATAACAATAATCAAACAAAGCAATCATAACCTGTTCATCAAACTCATATTTTGTAAACCATAAATCAATATCATTATACCAAGAAGGTCCCATAATACCCTGAAAATACATATTATTAATATGCTCAACAGCCTTTGCCCTTGACTTATTCTTAGCAGTTTGTTCAACCTTTTCTTTAGACATAGTTAAATTAGGAGTATACAAATTTGAAAGAGTAGCTTCTTGCAAATCAACAATAATATATCCATTTGGCTTTTTCAAAATTAAATTATTTTCCTCTAAATACTTCATACCATCATTAATAATCTTAAATGGAATATTCAACTTTTTAGACAAATCACTTAACTTAAAATCCTTTCCATACTTAGAAAGAAAAGCAATATACAAGTACATTTTCAAATAATCACCTGGTAAATTTGACAAATATTCAGAAAAGAAGATATCAGGTATAATTGTTTCCGAAAACAACATTGATTTTTCCTTTTGTTCTATTTTCATATTATCCCCCAAAAATTATATTCTTATTTTACAGATTATAACTTTTTTTATTTTTTTTTTCAAGGGATTTATAAGTTAATTTTCGACTTTTTTTGTTATAAAAGTAAGAAATACATATTTTTAAGTCCATATATAATTAAAGTCTCATTTTCTGTAAACAAACAACTTAGGCCTAATAAAAAAGCGAAACAAATAAGAAAACACATAAACAATATTCTCACCATTAAACCCAACAAAGCTAAAAAGCAACAAAGGAAAACACAAAACAACAAAAACAAAAATCTTAACAGTCAAACTACTAAAAAATAAATTAACAAGCAAAAACACAAAAGCACACCAAAGTAAATTAACAAAAGCAGTAGAATAATCAACAACACCTAAAAGCTTATTCTTAAAATCATAATTCTGGGGAAAAATAAACTTCAAAAAAACACCTCCAACTATAAAAATAAAAGTAACATAATTTAGATTTATAATGTATCATAAAAAACAACAATTAATGAGCCTTAAACCCAACAAAGTTTTTCACAGATTGTGAAACTTCTGTGGAAACACCACCAATAAAATCACGAACAAGAGAATTTGTTTTAATCAAAGCATAAATACCACCAACATAAACAAATTTAGAAAACAAATTACCAGCAGAATAATCCATAGAAAACAGAATTAGTAAAACAAGAGAAACAATAATTTGAATAAACAAAAGAGAAAACAAATTACGAAACCAAGCTTTAAAAAACCAACTCGTTTTATCCAAAGTCAAAGATAAAATAGCAAAAGGAGAAAGAAGCACAAACACCTTAACAAAAATATAGCGAAGCGAATATGAAAACACCAAATTCAAAAGAGAAATACTCAAACCGTCCCTTAATCAAACCATCTAAAGAAAAGATATTAAGAGTATTCGAATCAATAGCAATATTAGTATTAATAGTGGAAATAAGCTCAGAAAAACAAATATCTTTGCCAAATAAATCTTTCCCCAACTCACAAATAGCCAAAGAAACATTCGAATTTATGTCAATAATAAAATTAACAATAAAAAACGAAAAATTCATACAAATACCAAACAAAACAAACTTAATCAAAAAACTAAAAGGAGACTCTGTCTGAGTATAAGTAAAATGAGCCATCAAATACCTTACAGAATAATACAAAATAAACCCAAGTAAAAAAGAATTAGCAATCAACAAAACGCCATTAGCACTAGAAGTGCCAAATAAAATCTCAAAATTCTTATCCTGTAAAATATCAGAATTAATAAAAGTTATGTCATCTAATATAGAATAAAGATTATTATCTATAGAACTAAATAACATCTCAAAAATAGAATTAATAGTATTAATAATAATTCCGAGTAATATCAGTTGAACCTTCCAAAAAAACCTCCTAACCAACAAGAGACTTAATAGCAGACAAAATCAAGTCAATTGCTAAAATAAAAGCATAAGAAAACAAAGAACCCTTAATCAGTTTCTTACCAGTTCTAATCTTTTCTTCATCACCGAAACTAAACTTCTTCATAAACACACCACTACCAACAGCCACAGCAGCAGCAGGAGTAGCAATTTTAATAATCCAGCCTTTAATAGAATCAAAAGCAGACGTAATCTTACCTACAATTTGTGGATCACCAAAAGCAAAACACAAACAAGAAAAAACATTCAAAAATATAAAAGACAACATAAAAGTAAAAATAATATAAAAAATTCTTTTATTCATAAAACCTCCATTCCTAGAGCAAAAGAAATTGCCCTAAATTTTAATAAAATAATATAAACCTTGAAAATAGTTTAATTCTTGAAATATGGAAACATTTGCAACTTTTGAGGTGGAAAAATTCTATTTCCATCAGATAAAAAAGCAAGAGCAGAAAAAGTCTCCAAACCCTGTGTAAAAAAGTTAGTATCAAACTTATAATCATTTTGCAAAGAAGTACTAAAAGTCTCAGAAATATTAGAATCTTCAGAACTTAAAGTATTAGTAACATAACTAAAATGGGTTTTCTTAGCACTTTCAGAAATACTCTTAGTAACACGTTCCTTATCCTCCTTACCAAGTTGCTTTTGAGCATCCTCAATAGTAAAAACATCATCAGTGCGAAACCAAATCTTGTTAATCAAATTCTGAGAAACAACCTTAAGTAAAGCATCATCTTTTAAAGTAGACTTCAAAGAAGAATAACTTTGAGTACTTACAATATTAATACACTTAGCCTCCCTACTCATAGAAAAAAACTCACCATCTAACTTAGAAACATACTTGTCATATTCATCACAAATAAAAGCAGTAGTCCTAACACAAGAATTAGACAAATTAGACATAATTTCAGTTTGAAAATCCAATTTTAAATAAGCAGCAACAATCTTAGAAAGAACATTGTATTCAGAAACATTCATATCTAAAACAACAATCTTGCCATCACGAATAACATCTGAAAAACCCGAAAAAGAAAGCTTATGGACAGGAGAACAAAACGTAGACATAACATCAAAATCAGAAACAAAAGCATTTGTAATACGAGTAATCTCTGAAACCAAAATACCTTTAGTCCTACTATCCAAATTTTCAAACTCCTTTTGAAAAAAATTCAAACTTGAATTCAATTCATAAATTTGTGAATGTGTAAGCTTGGAAGAAACAAACAAATCACGTAAAACACAAATCTTTTCTCTATAATAATTAGAATCAGTAACAAGCTTATGAATCTCAGAAAATGTAACATAATTATCATTATAAAGCCTACAAAGCTTAATAGCTTCTGTCAAAACCTCCTCAGCCTTATCTAGCCAATAAGACTCCGAATTATTCTCCGAAAAAAGCAAAAGAATAGTCTTCAAACGATTAGCTAAAACCTGAGGTTTCAAATGTGGTTTATGTAAAGGATTATAAAAAGTACCAGAATTCAAAGAAATAGTAATAACATCATTCTCTAAGCCAAAATCTTTAGCATAATGATGAACTTGATAGCAATAGTTGCCCTTAACATCCAAAATAAGTATACCTATCTTTTTAGACAAATTATTAGCATTAAACTCCATAAGTTGTCTAGTAAAAGGATACATAGCACTAGAAGTTTTACCAGAACCAATAGTACCAGTAACTAAAAAATTCTGATAAAGTCCACTTTCTGGAACAAAAACATTATGTCCATTAATATCCATACCAATTAGCAAATTAAGTTCACCATTTAACTTAGAAGAAAAAGCAATATCAAGTTTATTATCAGTCATCTCACCACGAAAAAACGAAAAATTCATTAAAATCCTTACATAAAAAACATGACAGAAAACCAAAATAGAAAAAACAAAACATATTATATAAGAAACTTTGATCAAATGCCATAAATTTGGATTTTGAGAACAAATATCAAAAGGATGAAATCCATAAGGAATAATAACTTCGTTTGCATTAAAAAGAGAATAAAACAAAGTAAAAGTAACATAACTACAAATAGCAAAAACAATCATAGAGAAAACAAACTGTTTAAAATATCTTGAAATAGCTAAAAGCCTCCTTTCTTAAAATTACAATTCACACTATAAAAACATTTATAAAAGTGAAAAGTAACTCATTAAAAACTATTTTTTTTGATTTTCAATTTAGAACCTTGTTTATTATGGAAAAAAATCATATCAAAAAATGTATAAAGTGAATACAAAGTAGTAAAAAGATAAATAATAAAGGTAAGAAAAAACAAATCTAATTGTTTTATAAAATATCACCACCTTTCAAATTTTAAATATAATACAACAAATTCTTCGATTTGTCTATACTTTTTTTAAAAATTATGTTAAAATTATAAAAAATAATACAAGGAGGTCATCAAAATGGAAATTAATAAAGACACAAAAATAGGAGAAATTTTAGAAAAGACACCAGAAAAAGCAGAAATATTATTAGAAGCAGGAATGCACTGTCTAGGTTGCCCAGCATCACAAATGGAAACACTAGAAGAAGCTTGTAGTGTACATGGAATAGATGTTGAAGAAATAGTAACAAAATTAAATGCATAACATAAAATCATAAACACAAAAAATAAAGCCAAACAATAGTTAAAAACAAAAACTAAAAGCATAACATAAAACCGTAAAAAAACCAAATATAAAACCAAAACAGCAAAACAACACAAAAAAACATCAAATAAAAAACAAAAACACAAAAAAAATTCAAAAAAATTTCACAAATGTATTGACAATTTAGTAAAAACATTGTAAAATATAAAAGCGTTGTGTTGTTACGCATTATGTGGGCTATTAGCTCAGGTGGTAGAGCACTTGACTTTTAATCAAGTTGTCCCGCGTTCGAGTCGCGGATAGCTCACCAAAAGAACTAAATAATTTATAAAAT
>JAAWEC010000054.1 GCA_022794095.1 Clostridia bacterium | reverse complement strand
TTACTATGTCTCCTTTTTTTACACTAACTGGTTCTTTGTTTAGTTTGTAATCTGCTGTTGTTACTAATTTTCCATCTGCATCTAAAGTATTTAGTTTGCTTGCATCTATACTTTGTATTCTTTCTGGTACTGCTTTGTTGTTGACTTCTGTTATACGTTTGATTAGTTTTAAGTCAAATGATTCTTCTTTGATTAATGTTAATTCTGTTGGTATTGATTTGTTTGTTTTATTAACTTCTGCTAATGGTTGTTCTTGGTTATTTGTAGTAGATGCCCATAGTTTCATTGTTCTATCACCATAATTAATATTGATACTTACTGTTAGTTTGCTTACTTGTGTACTTGGAACTGAAATGTAAAAGTCATTTCCTACTAGATTTTTTACAGTTGTTTCAGATGATACTGGTTTTTTGCTAGAATCTAATAATTGATAGTTTGTAACTTCTGTTCCATTATTTTTTACTTTAAAATCAATTGTATATGGTGTTGAATTTAGTTGTGTTATATGGATTGGTCCTATTATATAATTGCTTCCAGATGTTTCACTTTGTAAAGTTGTTGTATCTACTCTAGCAGGTGCTCCTGATGTAGTTGTAGTTATATTTGTATATTTATTAGCATTTGCTTTTGCTTGTCTTATAATATAATTATATAATACTTCTGCTTGGTATGTTCTTGCTTGTCCTGCATCATATTGTTCTTGTAACCCATTTGGTTTATAGTTTGAATATGGTTTATATGTTGTTCCGTCTAATGTGTAATTTAACCACCCTTTGTCTTCTCTTTTATCATATTTTGTATCATGTTCTGTTGTTTCTGTATATTTTTCGGCATTGGTATCTACTTTATAATAGTTTGTGAAATACCAAATTACAGCTTGTTGTATAGCATTAATGTCATCATCTGTTAGTGGATAATTTTCCATTAATTCTACATAGTCTGTATAACCACTATCTGGTTGTTTTGCATAGTTTAACACTTCATCAAGTAATGCTTTTTTTTCGTCTGCTGTTGATTCTCCTGGTAAATATAACATGTCTAGGACAGCTAAAAGTGCATCATATCTATTATATGTACTTCCATCTGCTTCATTAATATTTGCTTCTACTAATGATTTTAATATATCATTTTGGGCTTTTATACTGTCTCTTTCAGTTTTCATATCATAATTTACATTGTATGGTGCTCTTTTTATAGTTCCATTGTCAGTTTGTGTAAATCCTATTCCTGCTTTTACACAGTAAATGTTTGCATCTGTAAAACCATCTGAAGTAGCTGATGCATATTTTACAATGTTCCATATTTTTGCACCATTCCCACTTCCTGGTGTATTAATTGCATACCCAATATTTGGGTTGTCATTTGTCATTAACTCGGTAATTCCCATATATACTTCTTGTCCTGCTGGCAATATTGTAGCATATGCTATATTTTGTGATAATAAAAATACAATAAATATCATAATTGCTACTAAACTTGCTATTATTTTTTTGAAATCCATTTTTAATCTCATCCTTTCCCTAAATCTATCTTAGGCTAAATCACTTTCTATCCCATTATATTACATTTTTCAAACAAAATCAACACATTTACATAAATTAATCCAAAAAAAGAGCAACTTAATTCTATGTTAAATTGCTCTTTTGAGTTTGAGACATTTGAGACCTGTCCCTACTGTCTCATTTTATAATACATATCTTTTTATTAGTATAATTCCACCTGCTATTGTAATTAATACTACAAATCCTAAACCAAAGTAAATTTTTGCTTGACCTGTTGCTATTGATAGCATTACTGGTGCGTCATCAATGTCATCTTCTCCTGGTTTTTGGTTGTCTGGTGTTGAGTCTATGTCTGGTACATCATATTCATTGTAGTCTTCTGATATTTCTGCTATGTTGTTCATAACTCCCATGTTGTTTTGGCTATTTACCCATGTAAGTAATACTTCTACTTCTGCTGATTCTCCTGGTTGTAGTAATGTGTTTTCTAATAATCTTGTTGAAATTACATTGTTTCCTTCATCTGTCCAACCTGGATTGTCTTCTGCTACAAATTTTAATCCTTCTGGAATATAGTCTGTTACTTCTTTTGCATATCCTGCAATTTCTCCTTGATTTATTACTCTTATTGAATATCTGAATTTGACTGTTACTTGATTTATTTTCTTTCTGTGTAATTCTACTTTTACTACTGCTTCTGGGTCATCCCATGCATCATGCCCTGTTTGTGTTATTGTTTGTTTTCCATCTTCTATTACTATTGCTTGTGTTACCCATTTTCTTAATGCTAAGTCAAATACTTTTATTATTACTTTTTCAAAGTCGTCATCATCTTGTTGTCCTGGTACATAGCTATCTTTTTCGTTTTCTTTATATCCTGGTAAATCTTTGTCTTCTGGAAGTTTTACATTATTTTCTTCAGAGTCCCTATCTTCTACTGGTTGTTTGTTTTCATCTAAATATTTTGTTATGTCTGCAATATTTGTTATGTTTTCACTTGTTTTAGCATTTTCACTAACTCTACACATAATTGGAACTTCTTTATAATTTAATATAATTTTTCCATTTTCATCTGTTGTTGGTTTATTTATTAAGCTGTTTTCTAAATATTTTGTTGTTACTGTTCTTCCATCACTTGATACTTCCCATCCATATTGTTTATTGAATTCGTCATCTACATATTCTAAATATGGTGGTAAATGGTCTTTTATCTCTGCTGCATATCCATCTTGCTCACCTTCGTTATATACTCTTAACATATATACTACTATATCTTTTTGTTTTACAAGTACTGGCTCTTTTGTATGATTATATATTGCTGTTGTAATTAAGTTTCCATTGCTATCTACTGTGTTTAATTTTGATGTGTCTACTACTGGCTCTCTTTTATATGAACCATCTTTATCTTTTAAATATTCTTTGTCTTCTATTTTTGTATCATTACTTATTGCTATTATGAATTTTCTTAAAGCTAAGTCAAATGATTGTAAGATAATATAGTCATGGTCTTCGTCATCTTCATGGTCTGGATGTGGTTTCCAATCTTCTGTATCAGAGTCTCTATCATCTATTGGGTCTCCATTTTCGTCGCAGTCTTCACTAATTTCTGCTTCATTTCTTATTGGTGTTCCTGTTTTATTTTCTGCAACTACTTTTAGTTTTACTGATAATTCTTTATAACTTAAGTCTTTTTCTGTTTTTGTTCCATCATTTTCTCCAAATGCTTTTATTAGGTTTTCTCCTACTGTTGTCTCATTTTCTTTTGATAAGTAGTCTGAAGAAATTTGGATTATTTTTTGTTTTGTTTCATCATATACAAATTTTCCCCATAAGTATTTTTGGTTGAATTCTATTGCTTCTTTTTCTTCTGCTGTTAATGTTGTGTCATTTTTTAGGTCTTCTCCTTCTTTTTCTGACCAAATAAATTGTAACCCTTCTGGTATGTCTTCTGTTATTTCTTGAGCATATCCATCTATTGTTCCTTCATTATAAATTCTAAATGTATATGTTACTATGTCTCCTTTTTTTACACTAACTGGTTCTTTGTTTAGTTTGTAATCTGCTGTTGTTACTAATTTTCCATCTGCATCTAAAGTATTTAGTTTGCTTGCATCTATACTTTGTATTCTTTCTGGTACTTCTTTGTTGTTGACTTCTGTTATACGTTTGATTAGTTTTAAGTCAAATGTCTCTGGTAATAATATTAATTTTTCAAAGTCATCATCATCTTGTTGTCCTTTATAATAGAAATCCTTATCTGTTAAATCATCTTTATTTCCATTTCCTTTATAGTCCTCCATATTGTCTTTATCTACATCTGGCTTTGTTCCTGGTTCTGAATCTC
>JAAWEC010000053.1 GCA_022794095.1 Clostridia bacterium | reverse complement strand
TATGGATATTTTGAATCAGAAATTACAGTAGTTAGAAACAGAGATTGGTATATAGTTTATGGAGAGGATGAAGATTCTGTAGAAATATTAGACATAGCTTCATCACCAACTAGAGATAGAGAAACTAGTCGTAGAGAAATGCACAATTATTTAGTACAAGTAATAAATAGAAAAGCGAAAGATGGTAATAAGCCAGTTACATTAAATGCTAAAGAAGATACTTCTTATAGGATGATTCAAAGAATGGTGAACAATGGAGAATATGAAATTATAGAAGATACAGTAAACAGTTGGGAAACTGATGAGTCAATCATAATGCACAATTTAATATTAATACCTATAATAGAAAGAGAGAAAGATATAAACGAAATTGAAAATAAATAGTTAAAAAGGCTAGTTTATATATGTTTTTGCATATATAAACTAGCCTTTTTATGTCAAATAAAACCATATGAAAACCAACACTAAAAAATGAAAATTATTATCAAGTTAGAAATAAATTTTAAATTAAACAAATTTTTAAACAAATCTTTAAACCCCTTACGGAACATAGGGAAACAAAAAAAGTCATAAAAAAAATTTAAAAACATATAATAAAGTAAAGCCCTTAAAATACGGACAAATTGCACAATTCGTACAAAAAAATACCAAATTTGACAAAACAAAAATGCAATGATATAATCCATTTGTTACCAAAAAGGAGGTAATTAAAATTATGAAAAAACAAGAAAGAGCTTCTATTTCTATCATGAAAATAATATGCATAAGCATAATACTAATCTTAATATCAGGAATAGGGGTAATGGCAGTAAACACAAATTTAAGTAATGTAAAAATCATTCTTCAAAACGGATATGAAATGACAGTTTTAACATCAAAAACAAAAGTATCCCAAATACTAGAAGAAAACAACATCATATTAGAAGAAAACCAAAAAACAATACCAGACATAGAAAGTGAAATCACAGCAGGAGAAACCATCAAAATTACAGACAAAACATACAACGAAGTACAAATTGCTAAAATATCAGAAGAAGGAGTAGAAACATCACTAAACCAACTACTAGAAAACTACTCACCAATCACAGAAAAAATAGTAGTAGAAAAAGTAACAATTCCTTATGAAACAGTAACAAAAAACACAACACAAGCAACAGGAAATACAACAAACAAAGTACTACAACAAGGAAAAGATGGTTTAAAAGAAGTAACATACAAAATAAAATATCAAAAAGAAGTAGAAATAGAAAAAACAGTATTATCAGAAGTAATAATAAAAGAACCTGTAAACAAAATAGTTCAAGTACAAAAAGTACAAACATCAAGAGCAAGTACAACACCAAGAACAGCAGGAACAACAACAGCACCAACAGGAGGAGCAACTTACAAAGTAACAGCTTACTGTTCATGTGCAAAATGTTGTGGAAAAACAACAGGAAGAACAGCATCTGGAACACAAGCAACAGCAGGAAGAACAGTAGCAGCCTCAAAACAATTCGCATTTGGAACAAAACTAAACATAGGTGGTCACACATACACAGTAGAAGACAGAGGAGGAGCAATAAACGGAAACAGAATAGACATCTTTGTAAACTCACATGCAGAAGCGCTACAATGGGGAGTAAGATATTTAAACGTAAACGTAGTAAACTAAACAAATAGCAAGGGGAAAGACAAATGCTAACAGCATAAGCCCCTTGCTATTTTTGCATATATGTGCTATATTAAAAAAGTCATAAAAGCTCACTTAAATTAAATCTCAAATAGACAGTCACAAAATAAAATAAACAATTATTAAAAAGGAATGATTTTAAAATGCAATTAATATCATGGAACGTAAATGGAATAAGAGCATGTGTAAACAAAGGATTTAAAGAATATTTTAAACAAGCACAAGCAGACATATTCTGTATACAAGAAACAAAATGCCAACCAGACCAAATAGAATTAGAATTTAACGAATATCATAGCTATTGGAACAGTGCAAAAAAGAAAGGATATTCAGGAACAGCCATATTCACAAAAATAGAACCAAAACAAGTAAAATATGGAATAGGAATAGAAGAACATGACCAAGAAGGGCGAATAATAACACTAGAATTCGAAAACTTTTATCTAATCAACAACTACACACCAAACTCAAAAAGAGAACTAGAAAGATTAGAATACAGACAACAATGGGAAGACGAAATAAGAAAATACCTATCAAAACTAAACAAAAAAAAGCCAGTAATAATGTGTGGAGACCTAAACGTAGCACACCAAGAAATAGACCTAAAAAATCCAAAAACAAACAAAGGCAATGCAGGATTTACAAACGAAGAAAGGCAAAAAATGACCATGCTACTAGAAACAGGATTTACAGACAGCTTTAGGTACTTATATCCACAAAAAGAAAACAGCTACACATGGTGGTCATACATGGGAAAAGCAAGAGAAAAAAACGTAGGTTGGAGAATAGACTATTTCATAGTATCAAACGGAATAAAACAAAAAATCGAGGAAGCCTCAATCCATTCAGAAATCATGGGAAGTGACCATTGTCCAATAGGGCTAAAAATCAAAATCTAATTTTTTTTGGGCATAATTGGGACAGGCACTGAATAGCCCAACCAATAATGAGGCAGTATAAAAAAGGAGAAGAAAAGATATGAATGAAATTAAAAACCGTGGAAAGAAATGGATATTTTGGTTTGCATTAGGAGTAGCACTTATCATGGTATTTAAGGCATTAGATAACTTCGCAGATGTTATGGGAGTAGTAGGAACTTTCTTTGACATTATAACACCATTTCTAGTTGGTATTTTTATTAGTTATCTGCTATATGTTCCATGCAAAAAAATTGAGCAAACTTATTCTAAGTCAAAGTTGAAAGGGATACATAAAAAATCAAGAATGTTAAGTATTTTAACAGTGTATCTTATAATATTACTTTTACTAATTATTTTAATTAACTTTATTTTACCAGTTGTACTAGAAAGTGTGATGGATTTTGTCAACAACATTCAAACTTATTATGAAATAGCAATTACAAATTATAATAATTTACCAGATGATAATATTTTAAAAAGTGAAATTGTTAATGACACAATACAAAACATTCAAAACCTAGACATCAAGCAATATTTCCAACTAGAAAAAATAATGTCTTATGTAATTAGTGCAATTGATGCTGTGACAGGGATTTTTGATGTATTTGTAGCAGTTATAGTATCTATATATATTTTAGCAGAAAGAACACAAATAATAAGATTTATAAAAAAATTAGTAGAAGCAATAGTCAAAGAAAAAACATATAAAAACATAGACAAATATTTCAACAGTTCGAACCAAATATTTTTCAAATTTATAGCAAGTCAGTTCCTAGATGCTATAATCGTAGGTATTATGGTCACAATTGCCATGTCAATAATGGGAATACGTTATGCACCATTATTAGGATTTTTGATAGGGCTATTCAACATGATACCATATGTTGGAGCAATCATTGCTGTAGGAATATCAGCATTAATAACATTAATAACAGGAGGATTATCACAAGCCATATGGATGTTGATAGTAGTAATTATATTACAACAAATTGACGCAAACATAATAAACCCAAGAATAATTGGTCAATCATTAAAAATAAGCCCATTATTAGTAATATTTGCAATAACGGTAGGTGGAGCATATTTTGGGATTTTAGGAATGTTTTTAGCAGTACCAGCAATTGCAGTCATCAGAATTGTAATAGAAGATTATATAGATTACAAAATAGCAGTAAAAAAATTAAAAACAAAAGAAATTTAGTTATTTCATCAAAAATAATATAAAAGGAGAATAATATGTTAAAATTTTTATTAATTTTTTTAATATCAATGATACCATTAATTGAACTAAGGGGCTCAGTGCCTATTGGTCTTAGTAATTTATGGGGAGAAGCAATTCCAATAATTCCACTTTACATTACTTGTATTGTAGGAAATATGTTACCAGTACCATTTATCTTCTTCTTTGCAAGAAAAGTATTAGAATGGGGAGCAGACAAAAAAATCATCGGAAAATTTTTCACATTCTGCTTAGAAAAAGGAGAAAAAGGTGGAAAAAAATTACAGGAAAAAGCAGGACGTGGGCTATACTTTGCATTATTCCTTTTTGTAGGAATACCACTTCCAGGAACAGGAGCATGGACAGGAACATTAGCAGCTAGTTTTTTGGATATGGACTTCAAAAAAAGCGTAATTGCAGTAATGGCAGGAGTGATTTTAGCAGGTATAATAATGGGATTAGCCTCAGCAGGAGTATTTGGAGCAATAGGAAGCATACTTAGCTAAGCATATATAACATAATGCTAGAGCCAAAAGAATAATAGAAACTTATTAAAACATAACAGTGACAATTCAAAAACAAATTTTGAATACCACTGTTTTTTTTCTGCACAAAAGTGCAAACACAATTCAAATTTTTAATGAAAAAATGCCCGAAATCCTTGACATTTGTAACAATTCGTGGTAAAATATAGCCCATGATTAAAATCTAAAAGAAGAGGAATTAAATTAAGTAAGCCCTAAGTTTCAAGGATTGTAAAAGCAGACAAAACTAGAAAATGCAAGGAAAAAGCTACTTATATTTAAGAAGGACTTCTTTTAAAAATAAATTTATTTCTGCTTAAAATTTTTTAAGGAGTGATTTTTTTGAAAATCAAAGAAGTAAATTACGAGAAAGCATCTCGTAAAGATTTTGCCAAAGTTGGTGACTATATTGAAATGCCGAACCTAATCAAAGTACAAAAAGACTCATATGACTGGTTTGTAGAAGAAGGACTAGGAGAAGTATTACAAGACATTTCGCCAATAGAGGACTACTCAGGAAACTTAGTTCTTGAATTTTTCGATTATTACATGGAAGACAAAACCAAATACAGTGTAGAAGAAGCCAAAGAAAGAGACGCAACATATTCAACCAGATTACACGTAAAAGTAAGACTAATCAACCGTGAAACTGGTGAAATCAAAGAACAAGAAATCTACTTAGGAGATTTCCCACTTATGACAGACAGTGCAACATTCGTTATAAATGGTGCAGAAAGAGTTGTCGTAAGCCAGTTAGTTCGTTCACCAGGATGCTACTATGATTCTACATACGATAAAACAGGTAAAAAGATTTAT
>JAAWEC010000004.1 GCA_022794095.1 Clostridia bacterium | reverse complement strand
CTTTAGAATTATTAAAAGAATTTGAAGAACCAACAGTTGTAGCATGTAAACATGGAAATCCTTGTGGAGTTGG
This sequence comes from Clostridia bacterium, assembly GCA_022794095.1. Classification (GTDB taxonomy): domain Bacteria; phylum Bacillota; class Clostridia; order TANB77; family CAG-508; genus CAG-269. The sequence continues at coordinate 5,650 of JAAWEC010000004.1, read as the reverse complement.
AAGTAGTAAAGATATTTATTCAGCTTGGCAAAAAGCCTTTAATGCAGATAAAACTTCTATTTTTGGTGGAATTGTTGTTTCAAATGAAGAAGTAAACGAAAAAATGGCTAAAGAAATGAAAGAAATTTTCTTAGAGGTAATTGTTGCACCATCATATGAACCAGAAGCATTAGAAATTTTAAAGAAAAAGAAAAATGTCAGAATATTGGAACTTCCAAGTATTCGTATAAAACAAAAAGAAAATGCTTATGACATCAAAAAAATAAATGGAGGAGCTATTGTTCAAACTATTGATTCTAAAATATTAGATGAAATTGAAGTTGTAACTAATGTAAAACCAACTGAAGAACAAATGGAAGATTTATTATTTACATGGAAAATCGTAAAATACGTAAAATCAAATGGAATTGCAATTGGAAAATCAAAACAATCAATAGGAATAGGACCTCGGACAAGTAAATAGAATTTGGGCAACTAAACAAGCTGTTGAACATGGAGAAGAATTAATAGAAAAAGGAATAACAAACGGAGCAGTACTTGCATCAGATGCATTTTTCCCATTCTCAGATTGTGTAGAAGAAGCACACAAAGCAGGAATTAAAGCAATTATCCAACCAGGAGGTTCAATAAAAGACCAAGATTCAATAGACAAATGTAATGAATATGGAATTGCTATGGTATTTACAAAAATGAGACATTTTAGACATTAAAAGTAAAAAATAGAAGACAAATAAAATTGTCTTCTATTTTAAATAGTTTTAGTCACAAACTGACAAAATTTGACATAGAATATAATAGCCCAAAGTCAGAGGTGATTAATATAATGAATAGAATAAAAAAGGGAGATGTCGTTGCCAGAAAATCATATGGAAAGGACATCATATTTACAGTAAAAAATATTATTAATACTAAAAAAGAAAAAATTGCTATTTTAAAAGGGTTTATAGATAGAATTGAAGCAGATAGTAACATAGAAGATTTAGAAATAGTAGATAAACAAATTATAGCTAAAAAACAAGCAGATTTACATTATAAATTAAATGATAAAATAATAAAAGAAAAAGAAAACAGAGGTGAAGACTACCGAATAGGAATAGTTACACCGAGTAGTAGGAATAAAGAAAAAATTGTGACAGGAAAAATACTACACTTAGATGGAGATAAAAAATACAGTCAAAAATCTTATTACTATTATAAAAAATTAGGCCTAAATGCCATTGTAAAAAATATTCCAGAATACAGACAGCCAAGAGTAATATATAAATTATTACAAGCATATAATCCAGATATATTAGTAATTACAGGTCATGATGGAATGATAAAAAGAGGAACAGATTATAATAATATTTACAATTATAGAAACTCTAAATATTTTATTCAAACAGTAAAAGAAGCAAGAAGATATGATTTAGAAAGAAATAGTAATTTAGTCATTTTTGCAGGTGCTTGCCAAAGTTATTTTGAAGCTATAATTTCTGCTGGTGCAAATTTTGCATCTTCTCCAGCACGTATATTAATTGACTTTTTAGACCCTTTGGTAATTGCAGAAAAAATAGCTTTTACAGAAAAGTATAAATATATTACAATTGATGATATTGCAAAAGAATTAAGAGATGGAAAAAAAGGAGTAAGTGGAATAGGCGCAAATGGAAAAATGATAAAAGAAATAGATTAAAAGTTTTAATCTCAAATAACAATAGAATAAAAAAAAATTTACTTAAAAATAAAAATCAACCAACTTAATATTTTTGTAACACAATTGTAACACAATCGTAAATTAACGAATAAATAATTGCGAAAGTGCTGATAACACAGAGGTACAAAGATTTGACAAGGCTTTTTCTTTTTTGACATTTTTTGCGTAAGGTGCTATAATCGACCTATCTTGAGTAAGAGGTGATTACATGATTTGTCGTTCAGATATAACAAATCTAAAAACAGACATCGTAGAAAAAGTAGGTCAAAAGATAATTGTAAAAGGTTCTTTAGGAAGAAGTAGAGCCTTTGAAAAAGAAGCTACAATAGAAAAAGCATATCCAAATATTTTCGTAGTAAAATATGAAGAAAATGATAGAAATGTTACTTATAGTTATACAGACATATTAACCAGAACAGTAGAGGTCGAGGTTTTTGATGGGGATTCTTATTCACCATTAATACCACCACCAGTAGAAAACAAAAGAAAAAAAGTAGAAGTATAAGCAAAAGGAGATTGTATTTACAATCTCCTTTTTATAGGATTTGGGGACGGACTCCAAATCCTATTTTTATATTATAGGAAAAAAGTATAGAAATCAATAAATGATTATCTATACTTAATATGGTACCAAAGTTCTCCGAACTTCCTATAATATAAAGCGTTCCACAGAAAATTGCTTTGCAATTTTCGCGAGCGAACAAAGACGTGGCATGAAAAGTTATCTAAAAGGTCATAAAATTTTAATCATGCCACTTTTGTTCTTTATACAAACCTGGTAGCTTAATAGCAGTCAACATAAAAATGTCGCAAAAGAAACGTCCCCAATACGACATATTTATTTTGTTCCAAATATTCTATCTCCTGCATCTCCTAAACCTGGAACAATATACCCAATGTCATTTAACTTTTCATCTACTGCTGCTGTGTAAATTTGTACATCTTGGTGTTGTTCTTGTAATTTCAAAATCCCTTCAGGTGCTGCTATGATACATAAAAATTTTATTTTTTTAACACCATCTTCTTTAAGCATAGTAATTGTATCTATTGCAGAACCACCTGTTGCAAGCATAGGGTCTAATACTATTACTTCTCTGTTTGCTATATCTTGTGGCATTTTATAATAATAACGGACAGGTTTTAAAGTTTCTTCATTACGATATAAACCAACATGACCAATTTTAGCATTTGGCATAACTTTTACTAATCCATCTAACATTCCAGTTCCTGCTCTTAAAATTGGCACAAAAGCATATTGATTTTCGTCTAGGGTTTTGACTTTTGTAGTTCCCATTGGTGTTTCTACTTCAATTGTTTGAAGTTTTGCATCTGACATTGCTTCATAACATAAAAATGTTGCTATTTCACCAATTATTTCTCTAAATTCTTTTGTTCCTGTATTTTTATTTCTAATAATAGATAATTTGTGTTGAATAATAGGATTTGTTAAAACTATTGCATTCATTTTTAATCACATTCCTTTCTCTAAGGTCGATATACTAAATCAAATGTTTCAACCTTTTTGCTTATATAATAATTTAAAATTTTTAGTTATTAACATATTGCAATTTAAACTGTTTCTTTTACTTTTTCTTCTTTTTTCTCTTGTTTAATTTCTTGTTTTTCTTCTGGTAAACAAAGATTTAATAAGATTCCAATTATAGCAGCTAAGCTCATTCCAGATATTGTGATAGATAAGTCTCCTGAAACAATTGATATGGCTGCTCCCCCTAAACCTAAAACTAACATTGTTGAAGCTACAACAACATTTTTAGATTTTCCAAAATCTATTTGATTTTGAATAAGTACTTTCAACCCATTAACTGCAATGAAACCATAAAGTAATAATGAAACTCCTCCTAATACAGGGTTTGGAATACTTGAAACTATTGCCGTGAATTTTCCTAAAAATCCTAGGCAAATTGCAAATATTGCTGCTAAGCCAATAACCCAAATAGAAGCTACTTTTGTCATTCCTACAACTGATGTATTTTCACCATAAGTAGTATTTGCAGGTCCACCTAAAAGTCCTGCTATAAATGTTGCTATACCATCTCCTAGTAAAGTTTTGTCTAATCCTGGTTCTTTTAATAAATCTTTTCCTATAATTGAACCTAATGCTGTATGGTCTCCAATATGTTCACACATTGTAACTAAAGCAATTGGTGCTATTGTAAGAAGTGCCGAAAAGTCTGGCATATAGCTTGCAAATGGTATCATAAAGCTTGGCATACTAAAGAAAGAGGCCTCTAATACTGGTGCAAAATTAACTAAGCCAAAACATATAGCTGAAATATATCCTACTAAAATACCAATTAAAAATGGTATTATTTTTATAAATCCTTTTCCTCTAACCATTACAATTGCTGTTGTTAAAAAAGTGATTAATGCAACTGCAACTCCTCTTAAGTCAATTTCACTGCCAGTTCCAAGCCCTATTTGTGATATAGCACTTGGTGCTAAACCTAGCCCGATAATCATTATCATAGGTCCTATTACAATTGGTGGTAATAATTTGTCAAGCCAATTTTTTCCAACAAATTTAACAATTATTGCAAAAATTACATAAATTAGTCCTACTGCCATGACTCCTGTCATTGCTCCACTTGTTCCACCTTTTAAGAAAGCTGCTGCAAGTGGTGCAATAAAAGCAAATGAGCTTCCTAAATATACTGGTGATTTTCCTTTTGTGCATAAAATATAAATTAGTGTTCCAATTCCTGAAGTAACTAAAGCAACTGGTATAGTAAGTACTGTTTCCCCTGCTGTAGAATTTACTAAAATTGGTACTAATATAGTTGCTCCAAACATGGCAAAAACATGTTGTATTGCTAAAACAATCCATTTAGCAATTTTTGGTTTTTCGTTTACATCCAATAATAGTTTTTGTTCTTCCATTTGAAAGTCCCCCTTTTAATTTTTATTTTAGATGATACAAAAAAGATATTAACTTCAAATGAAATTAATATCTTAAAAAACAAATAAATATAAAAGCAACAGCTTCTAAAACTGCAATGTTATCAGTATTCATTTCTTGTATATTTTTTAAAAATTTTGTCATTTTTTGTACCTCTTGAAAGAATATACTATATTTTTATAAAATATTCAAGGGTTTTTATAAATTTTTTCCTATAACATATTAAATATTATATTTTTTTCTTTTTTGATATGTTGTATGTAGTAATTCTTCTGCTTTTTCACTTCCTGGTTTTCCTAAAAATTCTTTATAAATTTTTTGAATAACAGGATTTTCATGTGATTTGCGAATCGTGCTTTTTTCATCAATAGAGTATAGGCTGTCTGCTCTTAATTTTCTAACATCTACTTCACTTCGTACTTTAGAACTTTTAATTGGTTGACCACCACCCATAACACATCCACCTGGGCATGCCATAATTTCTACAAACTGGTAATCAGATTTTCCATTTTTTATTTCCTCCAATATTTCTTGTGCGTTTGCTAATCCACTTGCTGCAACTACTTTAATATCTATGTTATCTATATTTACAGTTGCTTTTTTAATTCCATCTCCACCACGTACTTGATCAAAGTCAATTTTTTCTAAGTTCTTTCCTGTTAAAGTATCTTGTGCAGTACGAAGTGCTGCTTCCATAACACCACCAGTTGTTCCAAAAATTGCAGCAGCTCCTGTTGCTTCTCCCATTGGGCTATCAAATTCGCTGTCTTCTAATTTTGTAAATTCTATATTTGCTTGTTTTATCATTCTTGAAAGTTCACGTGTTGTAATTACATTGTCTACATCATATAATTCACCATTTTTCATTTCTTCTCTTTGTCTTTCAAATTTTTTAGCAATACATGGCATAACAGATACTACATAAATTTTGCTTGGGTCAATATTTTCTTTTTTAGCATAATATGTTTTTAATAAAGCTCCAAACATTTGATGTGGTGATTTACAAGTTGATAAATGTGGTAATAATTCTGGATAAT
>JAAWEC010000052.1 GCA_022794095.1 Clostridia bacterium | reverse complement strand
TTTGAAACAAGTGTATTTAAATGGAAGAACCCGTGGAAACCAAACTGCAGCAATGGTTGCTATTAAAGCAGGAGGAACCATTAAGAATTGTTATGTACAAGGCGAACTGTATGGAAGTGGTTTACAAAATGGTGGCGTAGTATCCTTAACGAAAGGAGAAGTTACCATTGAAAATGTAATAGCTAATATGTATGTAAGTTGTGGTTCAGCAAGCAATGCAGCAACTTGGGGTGGATTTGTTGCCAAAGTAGGAGATGGAAAATTAACAGTTAAAAATTCAGCTATGATTAATAAACTAGAACAAAATGGCAATCCAATTAACAAAATGATAGCAACTGTGACAGAAGGAGCAGTAGCAACTTTCCAAAATTGTTATGAAAACGCAGATGCTACAGGAATAGCCAATAGTGACGGAAAAGGAATAAAAACAGCAACTAATGCAGAATTACTAACAAAAGATTTCTATACTAAAAAATTAATTTTAAATAGTAGTATTTGGGATTTAGAAAACATACAAGAAACAGATATAAGAAGTGTTGATAATAAAGTTGTAAAATTTACAACTTTTGGATTAAAACATAATAATATAGTCAAAAATAATATTATACATTGAAAAAATAATAATTGTAAAAAATAGGTAAAAAATAAGTCAGAGTTATGGTTGACCAATTACCAAAAATGTGCTATAATGGAAATGTTATGTATAATATAAAAATAAAGAAAGTGAGGAATTGATTTATGAAATCAAAAAAACTTATTATTGGAATGTTATTAATAGTAGTTTTTATGGCACAAATTAGTATCATTTCATTTAACAGTTTTGTATTTGCGGAAGACGCAGTAGTAGCAACAGTTGCTATACCAACAGTAAGAAAGGCAAGTCTAAATAGACCATTAGCTATAAACAGTAATGTACAAGGTATACAAGGAACTATGACATACCAATGGTATAAAGATGGAGTAATATTAAATGGTAAAACAAATAATACATTAACAATTGATAATGTAACAGAAGCAGATGCTGGTAAATATAAGGTAAAAGTTACATCAGCTGGTAAAGAAATAGAAAGTAATGAATGTAATGTAACAGTTAGAGGATTTGAACTTTCTATGGTATCTACAAATAGTACAGTAGATTTACAAAAATTAGAACCAGGAACAGAATTTGATGTTAATATTAATATTAATAACCTTAAAAATGTAGGAAAAGGACTTATCTCATTAACAGGACAATTTGAATATGATAGTAATATTTTAGAAAGAAAATCTATAACACCAAAAAATGGTTGGGAAGGATTAAAAATTAATGAAGGAAATCTAAAATTTGTAATAGACAATAGTGGTTATGTTACACAAAGTGGAGAAATGCTTACTATCAAATTTAAAGTAAAAGATACAATACAAGAAGACAAACAAACAACTATAAAAGTAAAAGGAATTACAGCCAGTGGTGGTGATGGAGTTATTTCAACAAGAGATGTTCAACTTGGAATTGGAATTAAAATGCCAGAAGTACCACCAGTAGTAGAAAAAATAACATCAGATGTTTATGTAATTGATAACAAAGATAAAGACATTTCAAGAATTGCACCAGGAACAACAGTTGCAAAATTCAAAGAAAATGTAGAAACAGAACAACAAATGGTATTTACAAATAAAGATGGAAAAACTTTAGCAGAAAGTGATGTTCTTGCAACAGGAATGAAAATCAAAGTAGGAGAAACTTTAGAATATACTCTTATTGTTACAGGAGATATTGACGGAGATGGAGTAGTTGCAGTTAATGATTTAGCTAAAGTAAAATTACACATAATAGAAAAAGAAAATTTAACAGGAATTTATCTTAAAGCTGGAGATGTAGATAACGATAAAGGAATTTCAGTTAATGATTGTGCACAAATTAAATTAGTAATGATTAATTTATTTGAGATAAAATAAAGCAAAGGAGAAACTATGAAAAAGATAGTAAAGTTAAGTTTAGTACTACTAATGACTATGTTTATGATAGGAAGTGTATATGCAGCAAATGGGTGTGATGTAAGTGTAGAATCAAATAAAACCCAACTTAGTAAAGGTGAAGAATTTGCAGTAGATTTTAAAATATCTAATATAAAATCTGAAAAAGGAATTATATCACTAGGTGCAACTTTAGAATATGATAAAGATAGTTTAGAATTAGTAAAAATGGAAGGGAAAAACGGTTGGGAAACACCAGCCGAAGGAGCTTCTTATAATCAAAAAAATGGAAAAATAGCTATTACTAGAAGTGGATTAGGAAAAAACAACGAAACAGTTTTTACTGCAACTTTTAAAGTAAAAGAAACAAGCAAACAAAATCTTGTTGTAACACTAAAAAATGTTACAGTAGCAGATGGTGTAGCACCAGCTACAGCTGAGCTTGCATATCAAAATATTACAGTAAAAGATGGAACTGAAAATCCAATACCAGGTGTTGATGATACTAATACAACTCCAAACGAAAATACATCAACAGGAAATAATATTGTTGCTAACAATTCAAATAAAACTTCTATGACAAATAATCCTTTACCAAAAACAGGAGGAGCATTAGCAACTGGATTTTTACTAATAGTTATGATAGCAGTTTTTGTAGCTATAACATTATTTAGAAGAATGAGATTTATTGATAATGAGATAGTTAGAGAGACAAAAAGAGAAAATAAAAAATAAATTTTAAAAATAAATAAAAATACGGATATAAGCATTTATATCCGTATTTTTATTATATAGGAAAGTAAATTAGTAATAAAATTAAAAAGAAATTAATAAACTTAAGAAAAAGAAATTTGAGAGGTATAAGATTTTGAAAGAAGAAAACAATGTAATTCAATACATATTAAATACAGAAAAACCATATAAAATAAAAGTTCGGAGATACTATTGTAGAAATGAAATATTCGGATACAAACAAGACATTTAATAAATGTATGGTAAATATTTTAGAACAAAAATACAAAAAAGGCTGACATTTTTTACAGGACATGTTACACACTATGAGAAGGGAGGTAAAATTTAATGGCAGGAAGAAAATCAAAATATTCTTCTACAAAAAATAAGTGTTTAAAAAATAAGACATGGTCAGTTGCAGTATATATAAGGCTTTCACAAGAAGATGAAGATAACGGAAATGAAAAGCAAGAAAGTAATAGTGTAACAAGCCAAAAGGCACTATTGAATGAATTTATAGAAGAACATGATGATTTAATAGTTTATGATACTTATATAGATGATGGATTTACAGGAACAGATTTTAATAGACCTTCATTTCAAAGATTACTAGAAGATATGAGAAATGGAAATATTAATTGTGTTATTGTAAAAGATTTATCAAGACTTGGAAGAAACTATATAGAAGTTGGAAACTACATAGAGCAAGTTTTTCCATTGTTTAATATAAGATTTATTGCCATTAATGATTTTGTAGATAGTTTTAAAAATCCAACAAGTACAAATACAATTTTAGTACCATTTAAGAATTTAATTAATGATGAATATTGCCGAGATACATCAATAAAAATAAGGTCAGCACTAAATGGTAGAAAGAAAAAACGGTGAGTTTGTTGGAGCATTTCCGTCATATGGTTATATAAAAAATCCAAATGATAATCATAAACTAATTATTGACAAAGAAGCAGCTAAAATCGTAAAAAAAATTTTTGAATGGAAAGTAAATGAAGGGCTAGGAAATTTAAGTATATGTCATAGATTAAATGATATGGGAATTTTAAATCCAACAGGTTATAAAAAAGAAAAGTTAAATCAAAATTATAATAATTCTCAGATAATTAGTAAAAATTATTCTTGGTGTCCATCAACTGTTAGGAAGATTTTAAAAAATGATATTTATATAGGAAATGTTACACAAGGTAAAAGAAGAGTTAAAAGTTATAAGGTGCATAAGGTAGAGCAAGTGCCAGAAGAAGAATGGATTACAGTAGAAAATATGCATGAACCTATTATAGAAAAAGAGCTATTTGAAAAAGCACAAAGGTTAAATAAAATTGATACTAGAGTCCAAAATAGTGGAAATTTAAGTATATGGGCAGGTAAATTAAAATGTGCAGATTGTGGATATGCAATGCATAAAAAATATTGTAAAAATAAAACTGGAACTGTTTATGAATATTATATTTGTGGTACATATAGAAAAAAATCAAATAAACTATGCACAAAACATACCATAAAAGTGGAAAACCTAGAAAATGCAGTATTAGAAGCTATTAGATTTCATATAAAATTAGTTGATACAAAAAATATATTAGAACAAATTGATAAAGTTAGTATAAAAAAGTTAGAAAATGATAATGTTGAAGATATAAAACAGAAAAGAGAAAAGGAGATAGAAAAAATAAGTAATTTAAAAATGTGCTTATATGAAGATTGGAAAAATGATTATATAACAAAAGAAGAATATTTACAGTATAAACAAAAATATGAGCAAGATATTGAAAAATTAAAAGAAATAATGGTAAATTTAGATAAACAAAAAGAAAAACAAGAAAAGTTTATTGATGCAAATAGTTTATGGATAGAAGATTTTAAAAAACATAAAGATATTACTGGTTTAGATAGAGATATTGTCTCAGAATTAATTGATTACATAGAGGTACATGAGAATAAAAAGATAACCATTCATTTTAAATTTACGGATGAGTTATATAATAAAAATCTAAATATTTTAGATTAGAAAATTATTATTGTAAAAGATATAAAAATATGATAATATTTAAAATAAATAAATAAAAATATAGATATTATAAAGAAAAGAAAGTGAGATGATAAATTTGAAAATATATCATGGTAGCACAGTT
>JAAWEC010000051.1 GCA_022794095.1 Clostridia bacterium | reverse complement strand
CCTTTCTATTATAATATATAATTGCTTTTATTATATATTTTATTACCATTTTTTGCAATAGTTTTTTCGTTTTTGGACTAATTATTCAGTTTTGTCATGCTAGATATTATTAGGGCTGTTTCTTTTTAGATGTTTTTGCATAGATTTTTGGCAACAAAAACTTTAAAAGAATATATCAAAAATGTTTTGTTGGTAATAGTGAAATATTGAAAATTATCTGTTTCTTTGTTATAATCAAAACAACAATTAAAAATTTATAGCTAAGGAAAAAATGGCTTTAGTAAAGTGGAGATGAAATTTATGAAAAAATATAAAATTGCATCAATATTGATGTTTATACATGGAGCCTTTATGGAAGTTGGAGGATGCTTATGCCTTATTCCTATATTTATTATGGGTAGTGATAAGTTTGATACAAATCAATACTTTTCCTTTATAGTTCCATATTTTAAAGATAATATGAATTTAGTGCTTATAATGGGTGCAATATATGGAATTGTAAGAATTATAGGAGCAATTGGTTTGTGGAAAAATAATATGTGGGGCTTGGTATTGTCAGTAATAAATTGTGTTATTACAATGGCTTTAATGATGTTTATGCTACCAGCAGGAATAATAGATGGAATACTTGCAACTACTGCTCTAATTTTAATCTTAACACAATATTTTGAAAATAAAAAAATATAATATTTTAAATAAATAGGAGCAAAGGGAAATTCCCCAATTGCTCCTATTTTACATTTTGTATTTTTGCATATTTTTTTAGTTTCTCGTAAACTAAATGGTTTACTGTTCCTGCTGGGAAGTGGCCATCTTTGTCCTTTTTTCCTGCTGGAACACCTGTTAGTACTTCTATTCCTTCTTCTATTGTACTTACTGCATATATATGGAATTGTTTGTTTTTTACAGCTTCTATTATTTCATCAGATAGTTGTAAATTGTTTACATTTTGGATAGGTATCATAACTCCTTGTGAACCGTCTAAGCCTCTTACTTTGCATATTTGGAAAAATCCTTCTATTTTTTCATTTACCCCACCTATTGGTTGGATTTGTCCTTTTTGGTTGACTGAACCTGTTACTGCAATTGATTGGTTTATCGGTATTCCAGATAAGCTAGATAATAATCCATATAGTTCTGTACTAGATGCACTGTCTCCGTCAACTCCATTATATAATTGTTCAAAACATATACTTGCAGTTAAGCATAATGGTATGTCTTGAGCAAACATCTCTCCTAAGTAACCTGTTAGTATTAAAATACCTTTTGAATGTGATGTTCCAGAAATTTCAACTTCTCTTTCTATGTTGATAACTCCATTTTTGCCTGTATATGTGTTTGCAGTTATTTTGACAGGCTTTCCAAATGAATAATCTCCAATTGTTAAAACTGTTAAGCCATTTAATTGCCCTACTTCAAAACCTGATGTGTTTATTAAAAGTGATTGTTCTTTTATCATTTCTAAATACTTTGTGTCATATTTCTTAATACGTTCTATTCGTTCTTCTAAAGCTTTATCAATAAATTTGCTAGTTACAACTTTTGATTTAGATATTTTTGCCCAAGTGGCAGCTTCACCAACTACTTGTGTTAAATCGTCAAAACGAGTGGAAAGCTTTTTATGACTTCCAGCTAGTTTTGATGCATATTCAACCAAACGTGCCATTCCTGATTTATCAAGGTGTGGCAATTCTTCATGTTCGCAGAATCCATGTACAATTTGTGATAATTTGTAAAGGTTTTCTTGGTTTATTAATGCATCATCTTCAAATTCTACTTTGATTTTGAATAGTTTTTTAAAGTCAGAGTCCATTGCTAATAGTGTTTGATATATATTAGAGTTTCCAATTAGGATAACTTTTAAGTTTAATGGTATTGGTTCAGGTTTTAGTGAAATCATTACCATTGATGAACGTTGGTCTGCTGTATTTTCAATACTTAGTTCTTTAACCCTTAATGCTTTTTTTAATGCTTCATAACACATACCATTTGCTAACAAGTCTTTTGCTTGAAAAATTATATATCCACCATTTGCTTTTTGCATAAGACCTGGTTTTAACATTGTATGGTCTGTTTTTAGTGCTCCATAATAATTTTCGTATTCAAGAGAACCAAATATATTATGGTATGAGTAATTTGAGTCCATAACAACAGGTGCACCTTCAGAATTTGAGTTGTCAATAAATAAATTAACACGATAGTTTAAACATGGGTCTGGCTTTTTCATATTTGGCCCTTGAGGTTGTGCATTTTGTTGATTTGCTGTATCGTCTTCTAAAAATGTTGGTATGTTTTTTAAAACATCTTGTTTTACATCATTTAAAAATTGGTTGATTTTTTTGTTTCTCTTATATTTTGATTTTAGAAAGTTTATATGTGCATTTACTGTAAGTAATGCAACATTTGATTGCCATTCAGATATTTTTTTGTCAGATTGACGTTCGATTTCTTTTATTTGATTAATTGCATCCATTATTTGTTCTTGTACTACTATTGATTTTTCTTCATATTCTTGCTTAATATTTTCGTCTAATTTGTTAAATTCTTCTTCTTCAACTGCTTTTCCATCTACGACTGGCATCATGTAAATACCGTTCTGGGCAGCTTTTACTTGAAAGTTGTATTTTGATGCATTTTGATTTAGTTTATCTAGTAACGCAGAGCGTTTAACTTCATATTCTTGCTTTATTAAAGCTTTTTCCTTTTCAAAGTCGTCATTATTAAATGTTTTTTTGATGTCTTTTCTAATTTCTTTGATAAATCCATCCATTGATTCTTTAAATTCTTTTCCTTGTCCTGCTGTTAATTCTACTGCAATTGGTTCATTTGGATTGTTGAAGTTATAGATATAACACCAATCAGATGGAACTTTTTTCTTGGTTGCTATTTTATCTAAATAGTTTTTGGTGTACATTGTTTTTCCAACACCACTTGGTCCTTCTAAATATAGATTATATCCTTTAACGTCTACTTGTAATCCAAATTCTAAGGCCTTGATTCCACGGTCTTGCCCAATTCCAGAAGAAATTGGCTCTAATTCTTCTGTAGTATTGAACTTAAATAAGCCCTCATCACATGTCATTTTTAAATCTTTGTAATTTAATTCGTTTTTATTTTTCATTTGTTTCCTCCAATGATATTCTAATGTTATTTCTAATGTTATTTTATATTAGTTATTAAAAAAAGTAAAGTATAAATTCAAAAAAATTTTGTCCCATTGGAGATGTCCATATGATGTCCATATTTAGAACGTTTCTTTTGGAACATTTTGTTTTAAAAAATATTTTGCAAATTAAATGCATATTTGTCTTCTATATGTTTTAGTACAAAAGCTCCTTTATCTAACTCTCCTACTGCTTGCTCATATTCTTGTGTTTCAATATAGCTTTTTATTGATACTAAATCTGTTTCTACTTTTTCTAATTCATCATGTTCAATAAAATATGCTAATTTATCATGTTTTTTCTCCCATTTACTATAAACTTCATTCATTTTTTCCTTTGCTTTGTTATTTTCTACATTCTGATTTGTTAAGTCTTCTCTGAGCTGCATAAGTCCATTTGATATTTCACTTACAGATTCCTTTGTATATTTTTGTATTGTGCTATTTCCAAAAAAAATAACAACAACTATTATAATACATATAATCATTTCTTTTAACATAACTTTTCTCCTATTTTACATGTATTTTGGACTTAGGTAAAATACATCATTGTTTCTTTTGGCAAAAAATTTGACCTTTCCCATCTATTGTTACTACTAGGGCCTCTTCTGGCTTCATTTTGAATTTTTCTACTTGTTTTTTTAGCCAATTATAGTTTTTTCCAAGTATTTGCAAGTTTTTTTCCATGACTTTTCCGTCTACCACTAGGTCATAAGGTATTCCCTCATATTCTGGCTGTATTTGGAAGTCCTCTGGAATTGTGTTTCTTTTTTCTGGTTTTTGTATGACTGTTACTTGCCCACTTGTTTCTAAAATAGCATATTCTACATCTCCTAAATTTACTATATTGTTACCTCTTAGTCTCTCTTCTAATTCATTTATTGTAAATCTTTCTTTTTTCAATGCCTTTTCATCTATTTTTCCTCTATATATTAAAATTGAAGGCTTCCCACATATAATTTCTCTTGCTTTTAAGCTTTTCATGTTTATAATTGAGATTATTAGATGCATTACTAATAAACCTAATATAGGAACAATTCCATTTGATATTGGTATTCCAATTTCTGTCATTGGAATTGATGCTAAGTCTGCAATCATAATTGAAATTGCTAATTCAAATGGCTGTAACTGTCCAATTTCTCTTTTTCCCATAAGTCTCATTACAATTAATACAATTATATATAAGATTATTGACCTAAAAAACGTGATTAACATTAATACACCTACTTTTTTATTTTTTAATAAATTTATTTTTTACAAATTTTAACTTTTTTATGCAAATTTTTTTGAATAAATATTTTTTTTTTGAGAATAATAATTTTATAACCTTTGACAAATTAGCTTCATTATGAATTTTTTATAATTTAAAAATGAAGCATACATTTGTTATAGTGAAAAATTGTATAACAATTTTTCCGTCAACATTGCTTTTTAATTATGAATTCATTTCTATAATTAAAAAATTGCATTATGAATTTTAATCTAAGGAGGTTAGACTTATGCAAGAAGCTCAAGGAAATCAAACCAGAGGTGGTGCTTCTACTGCATGGCAAATGATAGGTAGATTTATTGCATCAGCTGTGGTATTAGCTATTACTGCATTTTTTACTCCAGGTTTTACTATTAATAGTTTTTGGACCTTAGCAATTGCTGCTGTCGTCCTAACAGTTATGGATTATTTAATTATCAAATTTACTGGTTTACATGCTAGTCCATTTGGTAAAGGATTTGTAGGTTTCGCATTAGCAGCTATTGTTTTATATGTGACACAATTTTTCGTAGCAGGATATTCAATTTCTTGGATTGCTGCAATTATTGGTGCTTTAATTTATGGTGTAGTTGATTACTTTATCCCTGGAAATCAATCTATGTAGTAATTTTCATTTTTTAATATTTAATTTTGTTAAATATTAAAAAAGCCAAACGGTGTACTTATTTGTACTTAATTTCCGTTTGGTTTTTTATATTTAAATTACAAAATTATAAACAATAAAATATTTAATATTTTTGCACAATTTCATTTTTATTTTTATAGATGCTTTTTGGTGGTATAACACCTCTTACAGAAGATAATGGATATATGTTTGTGTTTTTACCAACTATTGTTCCTGGATTTAATACACTTCCACAACCTACTTCTACTTCATCTCCTAGCATTGCACCAATTTTTTTTATTCCTGTTTCTATTTTGTTTTCTCCATTTTTGATTATTATTAATTTTTTGTCTGATTTTACATTAGAAGTTATTGAACCTGCTCCCATGTGTGCTTTGTGTCCTAAAATGGAATCTCCTACATAGTTGTAATGTGGCACTTGTACTTTGTTGAATAATATGACATTTTTTAGTTCTGTGGAATTTCCAACAACTGCTCCATTTCCTATAATTGCTTTTCCACGTATAAAAGCACAATGCCTTATTTCGGCATTTTCACCAATTATTGCAGGTCCTTGTATATACGCTGTTGGCATTACTTTTGCACTTTTTGCTATCCATATATTTTCCCCTTTTTTTTCGTATTTTTCGGGGTCTAGTGTGTTTCCTAATTTTATTATATAATCTTCTATTTGCACTAATGCTTCCCATGGATATGTTACTTTTTCTAATAATTCTTTGGCAATTGTTTCTTCTAAATTATATAAATTACAAACTTTACATTCTTCCATTTTTAATCTTTTCCTCCTTAAAGTCTATAGTAAAATAATTAATTTGCGTGTATACCTATTTGTTTAATTAATTATGAAGTTTCCAAATGAAGATATTTTCAATTTCCAAAAATTTCAAAAATGTCCCAAGGGAAACGTCCCCAATGCGACATTATTTTACTCTTTCCCAATATTTTTCATATAGTTCTTTTGCTGTTTTTGGGCTGTCTACTCCATCTTTGTTTTTTACTGGTGCAAAGTCGTCTTCTCTTTTTCCTCTTAATATTGCAATGTCATCAAAGAATTCGAATGCGTCAAAGATAAAGGATTCGAATTTGTATGAGTTTGGTTCTTTTGGTATTATTTCTTTTCCGTTTTCGTCTATGTATGAGTTTTTCTTATATGCACTGTGGTACATTAGGTGTTCTTTACTGATTTTTTCTATGGCTTCTATTGTGTATAGGTTACACATGATGTGTGATTCTCCATATTTTAGTTCTCCGTTTTCGTCTTTTTCTTCTGCCATTTTTTCTGGTAGTTCTGCATATTCGATTACTTTTGGATGCCCATTCATTTTGCAAAATGCTCCTACTCTTTCATGTGGGTTTGCTTTTACTACTGATTTTGATGCTATTTGTACTTTTTTTTGTATTGCCATTCCAAGTAATGTTACATCTGCCATTTTTAAAAGTACGTTATCTACTCCTCCAATAAATACCCATTTTATTCCTCTTTCTTTCATGTTGGCTAAACATCCACTTCTTCTTAAAGATGAATATGTTCCACCGTTTCCGTCAGATGCTTCTTTTATTTTTCTTTCTTTATTTATTAGCAGTTTCCCATTTGTGTCTACTATTGGTAGCTCACTTTGTGTAAATATAATTACATTGTCTTTGTTATAACCAAAATAGTTGTGTTTTTCTAAAAAGGTTTGCGTTTCATTATGGTTTTCTTTGCTTGTCATTATGTACCATGGAATTGTTACTTCGTATTTTTTGTTGGCTTCTTTTAAGTTTTCTGCTAATATTTCAAATAGATATTTTCCTTTTCCATATACATCTAGTTTAAATGTTCCTTTTGGTCCATTATGCCCTAGCCTTGTTCCTTGCCCACCTGCCATTGTGACAACTGCATATTCTCCTTTTCTGATTAGTTCTTCTCCTAGGTTATTGAATTCTTCTTTTTGTTGTTTGCTTAGTTTTGCTTTGTCCAGATAGGCTATGTTTTCTATTTTGTTTTCTTTTATTTTAAGTTCTTTTTTTGTGTTGTCATATAGTTCCATTATTTGATGAAAGTCTATTTTTTCTATTTGCTCTATTAGGTTTTCTTTTTCTTTTCCTTCTAATTTGTTTAATAGTTTTATTATGTGTTCTTGATTATATGTCTTTAGTAGTTCTATTATGTTTTGTGTTTTATCCATTTTTTTCTCATTCCCTTCCCTAAGGTGTTCTTAATTTTAATGTTTTCCATAATTTTTACTATATTATATGCGATTTTATCATATTTGCTTTTAATTAGCAAGTTTTTTGTTTCTTTTTTATCTTGAAGTGTTCCTATAGTTTCTTTATTTTTAAAAAAATATATTTCACTACCTGTGGCCTTTTGTTCTATTAAAAATCATAACCACCCGTAAAACGGGTGGTTTGCTCTAAGCCTAGAAGGCTTTTGTTCTGGCACTTCAGGGCTTAAGCCCCACTGAATGGTCTGTCAACCGCATTTCTTCCTCAGGCTACCACTTAAGTGGTCCTAATCCTTTTTTCATTTTTCTTTCTTTTTCCTTTTCCTCTTTTTCAAATGGGTCTACATATTCTTTGATACTTATTTGATCTGTTGCT
>JAAWEC010000050.1 GCA_022794095.1 Clostridia bacterium | reverse complement strand
TGGTAGGATTCGAACCTACGCATCGATGGGTCAGAGCCATCTGCCTTACCACTTGGCTACACCCCAATATTATAGTCCTATAATACCACTTTCTTTAATTTTTGTCGAGTATTTATAAAAAATTATAAGGACTTTTCTTTTTATCTTGTATTATTAAAGTATTTTTCTTAGAATTTCTAAAGTAATTTGGCAACCTAACAAAAACGGAGCATATAAAATAACCAAAAAGTTAAAAATTTAAATACACTCCTCTTATTATTTATAAATTTAATAATATTTCTTCACAAGTTTTGTAATCTGGTAAATACCTTTGTAACATTTCGAAAAAGGCTTTTGTATGATTTTTGTATTTTAAATGACAATATTGGTGTAACACAACATAGTCAATTACTTTACGACTATATTTTACAACGTTTGGATTAATTGTTATTTTATTATCTTTACACATACCTAATGATTTCATTTTTGTTATTTCATACTCTTCTGGTGCAAATCCAAGCATAATTCTAGTTTTTTCCATAGCTCTTTCTATTTCTACCTTTGCTACTTGTTCATACATTTTGTCAATTGCTAAGTCTAATATTTCTTTATTGTTCATTTTTTTATATCTATTAGGAAGTGATATTTTTATAGTTTTATTTTCTACATCTATCTCTGTGATTTTGATATTTTTGTAAATTATTTTTACTTTATAATCAATTCCCAATATTGGAACAGGATGTCTTTCTATTGTAGTATTTATAATTGTTTTCACCTTTGTTTTTCTTTTTACTATATTCATTTTTATCACTCCTTATTATTTTTGTTTTCAAAATTCCGTTCTTCGAAATATTGTTCGCTTTTGTTGTTTCTATTTTATATCGTTTTTTATTTTTTGTCAATAGTTTTTTCGAATATTTTTTCGCTTTTTAAAAAAATTCTTATAATCACCTCTATACAAAGCTAATCAACAATCTGTAATAATTTTTTATATTCAATTCCTTTTCTATTTAATAGATTTTAAAAAATCAAAACATGAATTTTCAATTAAGTATTTCTTTTTTTTATTTTTTATAATATAATTTTATAGAATACAGATATAATTATATTTGCATCAACATACTCTTTTTAAAGTTGTGTTATAAAAAGGCACTTAAGAAAGGAAGTATTCTATGAAAAAAATTTTATTTAAAGGCTGTGGAACAGCCATTGCTACACCTTTTGACGAAAACGGTGTAAACTTAAAAGAATTTGAAAGGCTACTAGAAAATCAAATTCAAAACAAAGTAGATAGCATTATTGTTTGTGGAACAACTGGAGAGGCTTCTACTATGACATTACAAGAAAAATTATCTACTATTCAAACAGCAGTTAAAATCTCTAATGGGAGAATTCCAATTATTGCAGGAACTGGAGGAAATAATACAAAACAAGTAATTGAATATTCTAAAGAGGTAGAAAAACTAGGAGTTGATGGACTTTTAATTGTAACCCCTTATTACAACAAATGTACACAAAATGGTTTAATTGAACATTATAAAATGATTGCAAAAAATATTACTTTACCTATTATTTTATATAGTGTACCTGGTAGAACAGGTGTTAATATTGAACCAAAAACTTGTCTCGCACTTTCAAAAATAGAAAATATTGTAGCTATCAAAGAAGCAAGTGGAAATTTATCTCAAGTTGCTGAAATTGCTCATTTATGTGGTGATAATTTATCTATTTATTCTGGTAATGATGACCAAGTTTTACCTATTCTTTCTTTGGGTGGTATTGGCGTAATATCAGTTCTATCAAATGTTATGCCTGAATATACACATACTATGGTACAAAAATTTTTAGATGGATACATTGATATTGCAACTAAAATGCAATTAGATGCAATCCCATTAATAAAAGCTCTATTTAGTGAAGTAAACCCTATACCTGTAAAAGCTGGTTTAAATTTATTAGGCTATAACTATGGCATTCCTAGACTGCCATTAACTAAAATGACTGAAGAAAAAGAAAGTATTTTAAAAAATGAATTATTAAATTTAATGCAAAAATAATATTAATTAAATAAACAAATATTAAATTAATTATAGAAAATCAAATGTAGAAAGGATTTTAGAAAAATATGTTAGAAGTAATGGTAAACGGATGTAGTGGAAAAATGGGTCAAATTGTTTGCGACTTAGTAGAACAAGATGAAAATCTAGTTTTAAAATGTGGATTTGACAAAAACGTAACTGGAGAATTTGCTTTTCCTGTATATAATAAAATAGAAAATATTTTAGAAAAACCTGATGTTATTATTGATTTTTCTGTTCCTGCTGCAACATTTAAAATTTTAGAATATGCAGTTAAAAACCATGTTCCTGTTGTGATTGCAACTACTGGTTTTTCAGAAGATGAAGAGCAAAAAATTAAAGATATTAGTAAACAAATTCCAATTTTTAAATCTGCTAATATGTCTTATGATATAATGATTATGAAAAAACTAGTACAATGGCTTGCTCCATTTTTAAAAGATACTGATATTGAAATAACAGAAACACATCATAACAGAAAAATTGATAGCCCAAGTGGAACTGCTCAAATGCTTGCAAACTCAATTAATCAATCACTTGGAAATTCTCTTCATTGTGAATATAACAGACATAATAAACGTGAAAAAAGAGATAAAAACGAAATTGGTATGAATTCAATTCGTGGTGGAAATATCGTTGGAGAACATATTGTACAATTCTTTGGAGAATTTGAAACTTTTGAATTAAAACATACAAGTTATTCAAGAAATGTTTTTGCAGATGGTGCTTTAAAAGCTGCTAAATTCCTAATAGAACAGCAAAATGGCCTATATAATATGGAAGACATGTTTAATTTTTAAATTAAGAACAAAAGGAGCATGATTAAAATTTTTGACCTTTTAGATTATTTTACATGCTCCGTTTTTGTTCGCCTGCCAAATTTGCTTTGCAAATTTGTGTAGAATTTGTTTATGTTATAGGAAAATCTTTGATTTTTCCTATAACATAATAAAAAGAAGCAGTTATGCTTCTTCTTTTTCATCTTTTACTGGTTCTTCTTTTACTTCTTCAACTGCTTCTTCTTTTACAGTATCTACTGTTTCTTGTACTGTAACATTTTCAGTTTCTACTTTTGAAGCTTCTTCTGGTGCTTCTGCAACAGTTGCTTCTTTTTCTTCAACTACTGGAGCAGTTTCAGTTGCTTTCTCAACATTAGCTTCTTCTGCTTTAGTTGTATTTTCTGCTGGAGTTTCTTCAACAGCTGGTTCTTCTACTAAATCTTCTTTAATTGTAATTTCTCTGTCTTCAATTCTAGCTCCAACTTGTTCTTTTGTCTTAGCAGCTTTACCTACTCTATCTCTTAAATAGAATAATCTAGCTCTTCTTGCTTTACCTACTCTTACTAACTCTACTTTTTCTACTAATGGTGAATGTACTAAAAATGTTTTTTCAACACCTACACCATAAGAAATTTTTCTTACTGTAAATGTTTTGTTTACTCCTCCACCTTGTACTTTAATAATAATTCCTTCGAAAACTTGGATTCTTTCTTTGTTTCCTTCTTTTATTCTTACGTGTACTCTAACAGTGTTACCAACTTTTAGTTCTGGTATCTTGTTTTTTAATTGTTCATGTTCAATAGATTTTATAATATCCATTTTAGAATTCCCTCCTTCTTTCTTTTTATAATAAATCTGGTCTTTTCATTTTGGTAATTTCTAAAGATTTTTCTTTTCGCCATTGTTTTATCTTTTCATGGTGACCTGATAATAATATTTCTGGAACAGATTTCCCGTCAAATATTTCGGGTCTTGTATATTGAGGATATTCCAACAGTCCATTAGAAAAACTTTCTTCCCCAATAGAATCTTGGTTTAAAACCCCATCTACATATCTGCTAACACTATCTATTAACACCATAGCTGGAATTTCTCCACCTGTTAAAACATAGTCTCCTATTGATATTTCCTCATCTACAATCTTGTCTAAAATTCTTTGGTCAATTCCTTCATAATGTCCACAAAGTAAGACAATATGGCTTTCTTTACTTAAAATTTCTACTTTTTCTTGGTTTAATGGTTTTCCTTGTGGTGACATATAAATAACTTTGGCATTTTCCCCATTTATAGATTGATATGCTCTATCAATTACATCTGGTTTCATAACCATTCCTGCCCCACCACCATATGGAGTATCATCTACTTTTTTGTGTTTATCCTCTGAAAAATCTCTAATATTAATAATATTTATATCAATTAGTTTTTTTTCAATAGCTTTTCCAATAATACTTGATTTTAATGGTTCAAACATCTCTGGAAAAAGAGTTAAAACATCAAATTTCATTATTTTTCCTACTTTCTACGGCTAACTAATCCACTAAACCTTTTATTAAATGAACTGTAATTTTTCCATTTTCCAAGTCAACTTGTTTTAAAACATCTGGTATTCCTGGTAAAAGTACTTGTTTTCCCAATTCATTTTTTACCACATATATATCATTACTTCCTGTATTAAAGATGTCATCTACCTTTCCTAGTAATTGTCCTTCATCTGTAAAAACCTCTAAACCTATTAAATCTACAATATAGTAAACTCCATCTTCTAAAGGTTCTTCTTTACTTCTATCAACTAATAAATAACTTTGACGTAAGTTTTCGGCATCTTCAATAGTATTAATACCGTTTAAGTTTCATTAACACCATATTTTTATGGTATTTCACCTCTTCGATTTCATACTCTTTTTTTACCTTTTTGTTTTCAATATATATGGTTTCTAACCTGTCAAACCTATTAATATCATCTGTAAAAGGCTTGATTTTAACCATTCCTTTTATTCCAAATGTATTAACAATTTGACCTATTTGTAGATACTTTGTCATATTTAAAACCCCATTATCCAATAAATTCAACTGAAACTTTCTTTTGCTCTTTTGTAGCAAATGCTTTCATTAGGGTTCTAATTGATTTTGCAAGTCTACCTTGTTTTCCTATAATTCTACCCATATCACCATCTGCCACTCTTACCTCAAAAACAGTTGATTTTTCTTCATTTATTTCTTTAATTTCAACAGCTTCCTTGTTTTCAACTAAATTTAAGATAACAGTTTCTAAAATATTTTTCATCTTAAAAATCCCTCCTTTGTCTTACTCCTGTCACCTTTCTACCCTTTTTGGGCATAAATGGGACAGGCACCGAATTGCCCATTTGGGCATAATTGGGACAGGCACTGATTATCCTTTTTAGGCATTTTCAATTAGGGATTTTACTGTGTCTGTTGGTTTAGCACCATTTTTTATCCATTTTTCTACTTTTTCTTTGTCTAACACAATAGTTGCTGGTTCTGTCATTGGGTCATAAGTTCCTAATTGCTCAATTATTTTACCATCTCTTGGACTCCTAGAGTCTGCTACTACAATATGATAAAATGGTGCTTTTTTCTTTCCTTGTCTTTGTAATCTGATTTTTACCATTTCTTTCACCTCCATAATTTTTTGTTCTTACACAAATTTTACAGTTAAAATTGTGTGCAATATATAAATTTAAAAATTTAAAAACTTTGTAATAATGCCATATCAAAAGTTAGAAAATATTAATAAGCCCACTATTGTGCTCTACAATAGGATTTTGGGGCCGTCCCCAAATCCTACATTTTGAAATTTTTAAAGGCATTTTCATCTATTCCATTTAGTAAGTTTTTCATTCCACCTTTGCTACTTTTTATCTTTTTCATCATTTTTTGTGTCATTTCAAAAGATTTTATAAAACGATTGATGTCTTGCACTGTTGTTCCACTTCCTTTTGCAATACGTTGCCTACGACTAGCATTTAATAGTCTTGTGTCTCTTTTTTCTTTTTTTGTCATAGAACATATTATTGCTTCTATTTTTACGAATTCTTTATCATCTACTTTTAAGTCTTTTATTTGGTTCATTCCTGGTATCATTTTTAATAAAGATGAAAATGAACCCATTTTTTTTACTTGTCTTAATTGTGCTAAGTAATCATCTAAGTCTAATTCTTTTTTCTTTAATTGCTTTTCTAATTTTTCAGCTTCCTCTAAGTCAAATGCTTCTTCTGCTTTTTCAATTACAGATAAGATGTCTCCCATTCCTAGGATTCTTCCTGCCATTCTATCTGGATGAAAGGCTTCTATATCACTTAATTTTTCACCTGTTGCTGCAAATTTAATTGGCTTGCCTGTTACTTTTTTTACTGATAATGCAGCTCCGACCTCTTGTGTCACCATCTAATTTGGTTATTACTACACCATCAATTCCTAAGTCTCCATTAAATTTTTCAGCTACATTTACAGCATCTTGACCTGTCATACTATCTACTACTAATAATATTTCATGTGGCTTAATATTTGTTTTTAGATTTTTTAATTCTTCCATTAATGCTTCATCAATATGTAATCTACCAGCTGTATCTATGATGATAACATCATTTAATTTTGATATTGCTGTTTCTTTTGCCTGCTTTGCAATATGTACAACATCTTTTGATGCTTCATTTGCAAATACAGGTATGTTTAATTGTTTTCCAACAACTTGTAATTGCTTAATTGCAGCTGGTCTATAAACATCACAGGCAACTAGTAATGGCTTTTTACCTTGCTTTCTAAGTAAATTTGCTAGCTTTCCAGCTGTTGTTGTTTTACCTGACCCCTGCAAACCTACTAACATTATAATTGTTGGTGGGTTTGGTGTGAAATTTATTTGACTTTCTACTCCACCGAAGTAATTCTACCATTTCATCTTTTACTATTTTTATAACGTGTTGTCCTGGTGTTAATGATTTTAAAACATCTTGTCCTAGTGCTTTTTCATTAATAGAAGCAACAAAATCTTTTACTATTTTATAATTTACATCTGCTTCTAAAAGAGCTAGTTTTACTTCTCTTAGCATTTCTTTTAGGTCAGATTCTGTTATTCTTGCTTTTCCTCTGATTTTTCTGGTTATTTCTTGCAACCTAGAAGATAATCCTTCAAAAGCCATGCTTTCCTCCAATTCTTTAAACTAGGATTTGGGGATTACCCCAAAATCCTAATTTTTATATTAATTTTTTTAATTCCTTTTGGATGTTACTTAATTGTTTTGATATTTCTTTATTTTGACTATTTTTTTGTATTTCTTCTAGTTGTTTTATAATTTTTTCTATTTTCTTTTCTTGTTCTATGTTTTTTTCCATAATGCTTAATGTTTCTTCATATTCAAAAAGCTTTTTTTCACTTTTTTTTAGTACATCTCTAATTGCTTGCCTTGTGATTTCATTGTTTTCAGCAATTTCTGATAAGGATAAGTCATTATTGTAGTAATCCTCTATGATTTCATTTTGTTTTTTTGTTAATAGCCCTCCATAAATTTGATTTAGCATACTAATTTTAACATTTTGTTTCATTTATTTTGCTACCTCTTTCTTCAAAATTTTTCTGCTAATGGCTAATAATTTTGTAATGCTAATATACTTTACATCTTTTTTTCAATTTTGTCAAGGGTTTTTGCGAATTTTTATGAAACTTTTAATAATTGTCCTGGATATATTAAATTAGGATTACGTATTCCATTCAAATTTACTAAATACTTAACTGTTACTCCGTATTTCCTAGCAATTGCTCCTAAAGTATCCCCTCTTTGCACCTCATAATAATTATTTTGCAAAACTGGGTTTAAATTAGTACCTTTACTTTCTGTAATTCTTAATTTTACACCTGGATAAATCAAATTTGGATTTTTTATATCATTTATTTCTACAATATGGCTAACACTAACCCCATAGCTATTTGCTATTTGTGATAAAGTGTTTCCTCTTTTTACAGTATAAGTTATGCTTCCTGTTTGTCTTGTTTCTTCCCCATGAGATGTTGAATTTGTCAATATTCTTAAACTTTGTCCTGGATATATTAAATTAGGGTTTGATATATTATTAATTTTTACTAATTCTTGTACAGTTGTACCATATTTTTTAGCAATACCTGATAATGTATCTCCTGACTTTACTGTATAAAAGACACTTTCAGTATTTATATTATCATTTGGATTAGGATTATTTGCAATTGGAGCTGTATCAGATAAAAATATATTTTCAGTATATAAATCTCTATCTACTGAACCTCTAATTCCATTCACTCTTCCCCTATCTGTATATTGAATTCCTATCCATTTTTCCCAAGCAGTTTCTACATCTCTTAAATTATTATAATCTCCATAATAAGCAAGCCATAATTCATAATTATCTGCAATATTTCTGTTAAACCTGCTTCGTGCATTTGATAAATCACTATATACTATAATTTCCTTATTTGTTAATCTTTTTACACTTTCCAAAAAAACTTGCGCAATTTGATTTGATTCCTCTGCACTTACACCACCAAATACTTCATAATCCATTACTAATTTACAATCTGGCTCTTTTCCAGATATTACAGATGAAAAAAACTGTGCTTCTCTTTCTGCTTCATTAGTATTTGTAGCTGTTAAAAAATGATAAAAACCAACTTTTAATCCATTAGCTTTAGCATTTTCGTAATTAATATCAAAATATGCATCTTTAATATTGCTTCCTTGACTTGCTTTAATATACACTACTTGGATGCCACTATTAGCTACTTCTCTATAATCTATGTATCCCTGCCAATTGCTTACATCAATCCCTTCATATCTTGGCTCATTACTTGGTGTTATAGCATAATCTGAATGATTATTTACAAAAAATAAAAATACTAAAATCATCGGAATTATTAATAATATCTTTACTTTCCTCATAAAAAAACCTCCTTTGCCGTATTATATGCAAAGAAAGTTTTTTCGTTATCTTATTTAATTACTTATTATATGAAAACTATAATTTACACATCATATTCAAACACACGTATTGTTTTTATTGTTATTGGTGAAAATTCGTCTTTTTCCTTTTCAAAACATACCACTTTAAAAGATAATTTTTCTTTCATTTTCATATCTAACTTTGCCACATCAACAATAATTTTTGTTGACAAATCTTGTCCTACTGGCAAAGTTTTATTTTGATTATCATAAAAAATACTGTTTGTAAAACTAATTGCATGAACTCCTCTTTTTAAATTGATTTTATAAAAATTAATTTTAGTTGATTTATCATCTTTTATAATTCCTTGTATTTCTTTTTCTGGATTAATATTAAATACATTAATTTCTTTATCATCTAGTAATTTGTCTGGCATTGCCTTATAAACTGGTAAATCTTCTGAAACTACAACTTTTTCTAAAGCTTTTTTAACATTTTCTATTATATTTTCTAATGACAATTTATATCCAATTTGTTTTGTGGTTTTATTTATATCCAAAATTGCAAATTTGTCCTTAGCCAATTCTCTATGTTTTTTATTATTTATTGTAGAAACTTTTGACATATCTTGAACAATACCACCAAAAATATCAAATTCATCTTTTTCAGTCAATATTTTTTCTTCTATTGCTTCTTTTTTTAAATCGTTTAAACTTCCTACAATATCTTTTGGCAACACTTCATTATTTTTTACCTTATTAAGAATATCTATCAAATCAGTAGATGCTATGTAAATACTGTCTGTTTCTGTCTTTGATAGTTCTTTTCTTTGTATTCTGTCCATCATTCTTCCGAATTTTTCTAGGTCTTCTTCATAATCAAAAACTTTTGTGATTTTCTTTATCATACTGATTTCTTCTTCGCCTTCTGGCAAATTTGCCATTTCATCTTTATTGCTATATTTCCAGAATTCAAAAATACTTTTTTTATGAGAATCTATTTCTTCTATAAATAATGTTGCATTTTCTATTTTCTTCGCCATGTTTTTTCTTTTTAGTTTTAAACTATTTAAATCTAATATTATATTTTTAAAACTATTTTCTATTTTCTCAAATTCTTTATATAAATCAATTAATTCCTCTAATGTACAATTTTCTTTTACTTTTATTCTAGTTTTCTTAATTTTATTTTCAGGTCTTTCTAGTATTTGATTTATTTCTGGTTGTATTTTGCTTTTTATTTCTCCTCTGTTCTTCTTTTTACTATATTTAAAATAATATTTGAATTTACCAAAAAATGTCTTTTTACATTCTAAAAATGTCGAAATTTGCTTCTCTTTTGCCAAATATTCAATTTCTTGTTCTGCTACTATTTGTTTTAAATTTTCTAGTTTATTTAAATTAATTCTTATTAGTTCTTTTACCTCTCTTGTTCTAGTCTCTCCAACTTTATATTCATCACTCATCCATGGTATAATGCTTTCATAATCTATTTTTCTATTTTCAATATAGAATTTAATTTCCCCTGCATTACCAATATGTGTTTTAAAAGTAAAGTAATGTGGTAATTCTGTTTGTAAAATAAACATAGCTTTAATTAACTTATAAAATTGATTTGCTTCTTCTCTGCTTTTTAATTCTATTTTATATGGACTTTTTATTTTTCCATAAACCTCTGTTTCTCCTATAATTTGTATACTTAAATTATCATTTTTGTCATAAACTTCATAAATTAAAGGCCACTCTTTTGTAAAAAGCCATAAATAATTTTCAATATCTTCAAATTGTGATTTTCTTAAGTATTCTTTACTGTACCCTACATTTCTAATAGGAACAAAAATTTTTCCAACTTTCTTTTTTTCTAATTGCTTTTTTAACAAATAGAAAAATGCAGAGTAATCGGCATCTTCAGTTGGTACAAGCATAAAATACTTGTCTGTATTTTCAGAATAATAAATTTGCCACAAATAATTACCTTCGAATTTTACTTTAAAAGGTATCTTTTTATTTAATTTTGTTTGTTCTCTTCCAACTTTTTCAATATCTTCTATTTTTACCTGTTTCAACATATTTAAGAAAGTAGTATGCTTTAAAATATTTTCCTCTTTTTTATTATCTAAATAGTCAATTAAAGGACTAGCTTTTCTATATTTTTGGTCAATTTCATCTAGGCGATTAGTTGGCGATAGTAAAATTTGTATATCTTTCATTGGAATGTAACGATATTGCCTATATTGCTTTTCATCATAAAATTTTGGCACTCTAAATTCTAATGGTTCAAATTTTTTAATTGCTGTTGGAATTTTTGATAAATTCAAACCTAGATATTCTAATTTCTCTTCCATACTTACAGCCAAGGTTTCTCTCTCCTTTATTTAATAATCTCATAAAAATTTTTAAATTCATAGCCATTTTCTTTGAGCCATTTTATAATTTCTGGCAGTGCTTCTGCTGTTGCTTTTTTAGCTTCTGCATCATGCATAAGAATAACTACACTATTTTTTCCGTTTACTGTTTCTTGCAATCTCTGTATTTCAAACTCTACTGTTGGCTTAGTTGTTTCAGCATCACCAGTAAGTGAATTCCAATCTATATTAACAATATTATTTTGTAACAATAGTTCTTTTGCCTCACTTTTTATAGTTGCATATTTACCTCCGAACTAATCCTCCTGGAAATCTAAATAAGTGTGAATTATATTCTTGTTTACCAATTGCTTTTTTTACTGCTTCATTGCATTTATTATATTCATCTAATACTGCTTGTGGTGAACTATATATAGCAGAATAAGTGTGAGAATAACCGTGATTTGCAATATAATGTCCCTCTTCATAAATTCTCTTTACTGTGTCTGGCATAGCTTCAACCCTAGAACCTAAAACAAAAAAGCTTGCTTTAACATTTTCTTGTTTTAATACTTCTAATATAGTAGGTGTTACAGTAGATGGACCATCATCAAAAGTTAAAAATGCTCTTTTTGTTTCTGAATGATAGATATTTTCAATATTCTTCCTTCCGTTCATCGGTTAACTTTGGCAATTTTTCTTGTTTTGCTTTTTCTTCCTTTTCTTTAATTTTAGCTTGCTTTTCCTCTTCTTGTTTTTGTAAGAAAATGACTTGTGCTTCATATTGTTCATATACTTTATGTTGTTTGATTATTTGAATGGAATTTTTAGCTACCAAAATTAAGCCTATTGTACAAATTATCAATAGTACAACTAAAATCACTTTTTTTACATTAAGTTTTCGATTTGTATCTATTTTATAAATGTTGTATATTTCTCTTCCTTCTTCTACCATTTCTTACATCCTTTTTATTTTATTTTTTTCTATTATATACTATTTTTCGATTTTTTAGTAGCATATTTTGAAAAAAATTATAAATTTCTAAATAAAAGTTACAATCCACAATTTATAGATAACTATAAACTGTGAATTGTAACAATATTTCCTAAAAATTTCCTTTCATTATATTTTTTAAAAATTCTACTTCTTCTTCTGCATTTAGTCTCATAAAAATAGGTTCTCCCTTTTCAATTACTTTTGCTTCTTGTATTTTATCATATTCTTTCAAATTTTTCCAGTTTTTCATATCATTTTCCTTAATACCAATTTGTCTAAAGATATTTTCTGATGTTTCTTTCATAAATGGTTTTATTAAAATTGCTATTTTTCTTAAGTTTTCAATTAAATGGTATATACATGATTCTAACTTTTCTGTTTGTTCTTCTTTTGCCAATACCCATGGCATTGTTTCATCAATATATTTGTTTGTTCTCGCAATTAAGTTCCATATTTCTTGTATACTTGTTGCTATTTCATAATTATTCCACTTTTTATCAAATTTTTCGATTTGCTCTAATGCATATTCTTCCATTTGCTTGTCAACTTCATTTGGTGTTCCATTATAATTTGGTATATTTCCACCAAAATATTTATTTACCATTGATACTGTTCTATTTAATAGATTACTTAAGTCATTACATAAATCAAAATTATATCTTTCGACAAATGCTTCTGGTGAGAATATTCCATCTTGTGAAACTGGCATTTCTCTTAATAAAAAGTATCTGACACTATCTAACCCGTATCTTTCCATTAGAGTTTCTGGATATATTACATTTCCTTTTGATTTTGACATTTTTCCATCTTTCATCATTATCCAGTTGTGAACTAATATTGTTTTTGGCAATGGTAAATCTAATGCCATTAAGAAAATTGGCCAATAAATTAAATGGAATCTTGCTATATCTTTCCCTACAATTTGTAAATCTGCTGGCCAGTATTTTTTAAATAAAGTTTCATCTTCTGATAAATATCCTAATGCTGTTATATAATTTGTTAAAGCATCTAGCCATACATAAATAACATGTTTTGGGTCTTTTAGTACTTTGATTCCCCAGTCAAAAGAAGTTCTAGTTACACATAAATCTTCTAATCCTGGTTTTATAAAGTTGTTTATCATTTCATTTTTTCTGTATTCTGGTTTTATAAAATCTGGATTTTCTTCAT
>JAAWEC010000049.1 GCA_022794095.1 Clostridia bacterium | reverse complement strand
ATTGGGACAGGCACTGAGTAGCCCTTTTGGGCATATCTGGGACAGGCACTGAGTAGCCCTTTTGGGCATATCTGGGACAGGCACTGAGTAGCCCTTTTGTGATTTTGGGCATATCTGAGACAGGCACTGAATGGCCCTTTTGGGCATATCTGGGACAGGCACTGAATGACCCTTTTGGGCATATCTGGGACAGGCACTGAGTAGCCCCTGGTACTGAATAGCCTACAAAAAAAAAGAAGAAGTAAAACTTATAACTAAGTTTTACCTCAATTTGGATTGTTCATATAATATTACTTTTAAGGCTTTGTTTTATTATGGATTTTCTGGTTTTACTGTGATGTTAACTGGTACACTTATGGTACTTCCTCCATATTCTATTGTTATTGCTCCATTTTTTGCAGCGTTTTTCCATGCTTCAGTTATTGAACTTGGAGCTATTTGTAAAGCTATTCCTATTGCATCAATTTTTTCAGTTCCTGAGCTTTTTGTATATACTAATTTACCATTAACTTCATTTATTGTATATGCCATTATAGTAGCAAGATGAGGTGGTAAGATTCCTTTTGTGTTGTCTACTGCCAATGAAATTTTTCCAACTTGATTTGCTGCTAAACTTTTTGTTGTTATATTGACATTTAATTGCTCATCATATTGTATTTTGGTAATATTATCTTTTATATCATCATCTACTAATTGTAGTGGTATTATTGTATAAAGTTTACTATTATATTCATTTATATAATAATTACCATCTTTATAAATCTTTCCTACACCACTTGCATCAATATCATTACCACATTCATCTAAACCTGCTATACTTGTATATAAATTAGTGTTTATTGATGTTGCGTTATTTTTTCCGTCTGTTGTTATTCCTACTATTTCTGCTTTTCTTACATCTATATTAAGTGTTATCTCTTTATTGTCTACTTTTATTGTTATAGAATCTCCTGTTCCTTCTGTAACTCCAGTTACTTCCATATATCCAAGATGTACACTTGAATCTCCAGTAAGTTTACCATTGGCGTCTACATTAATTAGAGTCTTATTTGCATCATTTTGTCTAAAGCTTACTTGAGAATTGCTTCCTGTTTTTTCTCTTGAAATATTTGTGATTACTACTTGATCTGTAATATCTGGTTTTACTGTACTTGTATATTCATGGTATAATTTTATAGCAAATTCTTTTGTTTTGCCTTCACTTAATGTTGTTTTATTATTAGTTATTCCTACTATTTCTATATCTGTTACTTCAAGATTTTCTTCTACTGAAATTGTGATATTATTTGCTGTTTTTTCAATTAGTCCATCTTTTCCTTGTACACATGGTGTTATTGTATATGTTCCTTTTTCTGTTGCATAAAATTCAATATTAAATGTTCCTTCTTCTGTTGTACTTTCTTTATATGTTAAAATATTAGATACATCTACACCATCTTTTTTTACTTTGTATTTTATATATTTTGATTCTAATTTCTCATCATTCGATGATTTTACTGTACCTATAACAACTTTACTATCATAACGATGATAAGTATCTAAGCCTGCTGTTAAATCTACTGCTATAAAATCCACTATTTTGTTTGTTTCTGTTGGAGGTGGAGTTGGTGTTGGTGTTTGTTCTTTTTCTGGTATTTTGTCAGGAATTGTATCTCTAAATTCTCCACTATATTGTTGAATTGCTAAAGCATCAAAAACATCCATTTCTGAATTGTCTGCTACTATCACATTTGCTGCTACTTTTTGAGTATTGCTTAAATTACCTTCAAATACATTTTCTTGAATTGTTAAAGCATCAAAAACATCTATATATCCATCTTGATTAACATCTCCATAGATTAGTATTGTATAAGTTGTTCCATCTACTTTAAATGTATCTCCTGTATGTAATATTGTGTCATCTTGTACATCTCTATCAAATGATATTGTTTTATTTTGAAATTCTGTACTTTCTTCAATGTCTTTTTTTGAAATATAGTCTTCTCTATTTGTTAAAATAAATGGGACTACATTTTTTGTATCTGTTACCAATTTATTGAAAATTCCAATTGGTTCTGTTTTTACATCCTTGTTTTCTGTATCAGCATAAACTACTGTTCCTAATATACTTGTTGCTAACATACCTGTTAATGCTAATGATTTTAAAAATCTAAAATCTTTTTTCACTTTTATTCCTCCTCTTAAAATTTTAAGGTTTAAAACCTCTTGTGCTTTTACAGTAAGCCTTTTAATCTTTCTTAGATTAGATGCTTATTTTTTTGTTTTTCTTATTATATCATTTTATTATTTTTTTGTAAACATATTTTTTCATTTTTTGTCGATTTCCATATTTTGTTATTTATTTATAGTTTTAAAATCCTAAAAAAGGAGCATGATTGAATTTTTGACATTTTAGATTTCTTTATATTCTCTGTCTTTGTTTTCAGAAAAAAGGAAAAATGAGACAAAGCAATGCTTTATCTCATTTTCATTATCTGAAGAAAACTTCATCAAATATTGTTAGCTAAAGACTAGTATATACTTACTTGTCCATCTTGAATCATGAATGTAAGGTTTGTATCTATACCATTATGACCTATAATAGTAATAGTATAATATCCATCTGCACTAAATACTTGATTATCTCTTACAGCTTCATTTTCTTTATCCATTTCCCAAGTAATAACATTCATTACACTTACTGTTGCTGTTTTTACTTTTGACATGTCATCAATAATAAGTGTGCATGTTCCATCACCATTGTTTTGGATATGAGCTTCTACTTGAGTCTTGTCAATTGTAAATGTTTTTACTACTAAGTTTGGTCTTTCTGCTGTTCCTATTCTTAATGTATATTCGTCTTTATTTCCAACATTAGTATTTAATGTATAACCCTTAGAAATAGGTGTTCCATTAAGTGTTGCTATATAATCTCCAGACCAAGATATTGATATATTATTGTAGAATGTTTCTATATTTCCAAATAGTTTTTCAATTCCACTTTCTATATAAGTTACTGTAGGTCCTAATACGTCTACGTTTGTTGTTGTTGTTAATGTTTCTCCTGTTGCTTTTTCTACATAAGTTATTGTTACTTGTATATTATTTGGAATAGTTGTGTCTACTGGTGTTATAGTAAATTCTGCTGCTGGTATAGTCTTTGTAGTTCCATCTGACATAACTCCTACAAGTTTGATTGTTGATTTATCGAATTTATCGTTAATATAACATTCTAACTTGCTATTTGTTACTTTGATAGATTTTACATAAACTTCAGGTTTTTCAATCTTTGTTGCTGTTGCTTCTACAACTGTGTCTTGTTCCATTGTAAATGTATATGTTCCATTTGTCATTTCTACAATTTCTCCATTTACTTTTAGTTCTGCTGTGTATCCTTCTGCTGGTGTTACTGTTAATGTAATTTGTGTTCCAGCTACTACTTTTCCAGACTCAGCTCCTGTTACAGTTACATTAGCTCCTTGATTAATTGTTAGGTTGTATTCAGTTTCTGGGATTGCTGATACTGCTACTGGTACATTTACTTCTGTTCCTTCTATTTCATCAGTTCCTGCATATACTGCTGTATATGTTCCTGTTACTGCTGATAATGTTTCTGTTGCATCTTTCCATGTTAAGTTTGTATCTGCTT
>JAAWEC010000048.1 GCA_022794095.1 Clostridia bacterium | reverse complement strand
TTCCAACTCCACAAGGATTTCCATGTTTACATGCTACAACTGTTGGTTCTTCAAATTCTTTTAATAATTCTAAAGCTCCATTTGTATCATTAATATTATTAAAAGATAATTCTTTTCCATTTAATTGTTTTGCTGTTGTTAAAGACCCTTCACATTTTCCTACTTCTTTATATAAAGCTGCTTTTTGATGTGGATTTTCTCCATAACGCATGTCTTGTACTTTTTCATATGTAAGTGTTAATTTTTCTGGTAAGCTTTCATCTTTTCTTTGTTCTTTGATATATGTTGCAATCATTGTATCATAATTTGCTGTATGTTCAAATACTGCTTGCATTAATCTAAATTTTGTTTCTTTTGATACTTCTCCATTTTCTTCTAATTCTTTTGCAACTATTTCATAGTCTTCAGGGTTTGTAATAACTGCTACATCTTGATAGTTTTTAGCAGCACTACGAAGCATTGTTGGTCCTCCTATATCTATGTTTTCTACTGCTTCTGCTAAAGTTACTCCCTCTTTTAATATTGTTTGTTTAAATGGATATAGATTTACTACAACAAAATCTATTGTGTCTATTTTTAATTCTTCTAGTTGTTTCATATGGTCCTCTTTTTCTCTTCTTGCAAGTATTCCTGCATGTACAATTGGATGAAGTGTTTTTACTCTTCCATCTAAACATTCTGGAAATCCAGTTAATTCTGATATTTCCATTACTTTAACGCCTTCTTCTTTTAGCTTTTTGTAAGTTCCTCCTGTTGATATTATTTCTACTCCTTTTTTTTCTAATCTTTTTGCAAATTCTACAATTCCTGTTTTGTCTGATACACTAATTAAAGCTTTCATAATACTCTCCTCTCTTTCTTACAGTAACATTATACTACATCTTTTTCGATTTTTCAACAAGAGAGAAGCTTATTTTAAAATTGAAACTGTACTGAAGTTGTCATTTTGATTCATAATTAGGTTAAATATTTACAAAATATTGAAAAATTTGGTATTTTACTTGTTTTTCTTATTATAAAGTGTTATACTATAATAGTCTTTTAAGACTAACATGAATTTATTTTTAAACTAGATCCCTTCTTTTTATAGATAGGTTAGTAAAAATTTAATTCAAATCTATAACAAAGGAGGATTTTATTATGGAAAACAATTACGAAGATATTACTCTTGTTTGCAAAGATTGTGGTTCTGAATTTGTATTTACTGCTGGTGAACAAGCATTCTATGCAGAAAAAGGGTTCGAAAATCAACCTGTAAGATGCCAAGCTTGTAGAAGAGCTAGAAAACAACAAAGAAACAATGCTTAATTATATTGTTTAAAAAATCATGACTATAAAATGTCATGATTTTTCTTTTAAATGCTTATATTTTAATTTGGTTGCCATTCCTCCTCTCATATGTCTTTCAGCTTTATTTTCATCTAAAATCAATCTTACTTCTTTGGCTAATTTAGGATTTATTTTCTTTAGTCTTTCAGAAACATCTTTATGTACTGATGTTACTTTTCGTAACGGTATCTTTTATGTCATTAAAATTAGTAATAACTGCTGGTGTACTACCTATTTCATTTAATAGCTTTAGCCTTACTTCTACATTTGAATCACTGTCTACTTCAATAACATCTATAATCGTTTTTAACATTGCATTTGTAATTGTTTTGTTATTTAAAATATTATCTATTGTGCTAATTGTTGTAGATAATTCCTTTTCTAATACATCTTTTTCTTTTATTTCTGATGTAATTGATTTTAGTTCTCTTTCAAGTCTTGCTATATCTTCATTTAATGGATTTGTATATTTTTTTAATTCCCCAATATTGATTACTTCATTTTGGAACATTTCCATATATTTTTGTTTTTTGACTGTTACTTTTTCAATTTCTTTTAAGAGACTTTCTTCATTTCTTTCATTGTTTTCTCTTAATTTAGTAATTTTCTCAAATTCTTTCTCTATAGCTTTCATAAAGTTCTTTTTATTAGAAATAATGCTTTTTAGATATTCCTTTATGGCATTTAAAAGTTCTTCTTCATCAATAACAGTTGTGTTAGGGCAATGATTTACCCCCATTGAGTTTCTTCCACTACATACCCATCTTATATATTCTGGCCCATCAGCTGTATATTTCCTTCTTATTCTTCTAAATGAGTAACCACAATGTTTACAATAGATTAGTGTGCTAAATACATATTCTGTTTTTTCTCTTTTATTGTTTAGTTTAAATTCATTTGACCTTTGAGATAAAATGTCTTGTGCTTTATTAAATAATTCATTTGATATAATTCTCATTTCTGGCTTTTCTACTGTAATCCATTCTTCTTCTGGTAAATCTTTTCTTGTGCCTGTTATAAAGTCTGTTACTTCTGATTTTTTATTGGTTACTCTTCCTGTATAAATTGGATTTTTAAGCATTCTTACAATGGAAGTTTGTACCCATTTTGATTTTGTTTTTTTCGTTCTTATTCCTCTATCATTTAAGTCCCAAGCTATTTTTGTTGTTCCCATTCCTTTATATACATAGCTTTCAAATATTTCTTTTACTATTTTTGCTTCCTCTTCGTTTATTTTTAATGTATATCTTTCATCTGGTATTTTATCATATCCAAATACAATGTTAGGAACTCGCCCCTTTTTAGCAGTAATGTCTTTTCCAAATTTAACCCTTTTAGACATATTAGCA
>JAAWEC010000047.1 GCA_022794095.1 Clostridia bacterium | reverse complement strand
TGTAATACTTTAATATTAAATACAGTATGAATAAAACCTATCCATGTTATTACTACATAACCTATAAAAAAACATAATAATGAAAAACCTATTTTTTCCATTTTTCTATCCTCCAATCAATTCGATAACTTACTAGTCATTGTTTAAATTATACCATATATATCTTAAAAAAACTAGCAATAAGAAATATATGTTTTGCTGCATAGGTAAATCTTTGATTTTCCCATACAATAATTTATAATATAAAATAAAATATACTTGTAAATTTCTACAATTTAGTGTAAAATACCAATATATTGTAAATAATGTAGTAAGATAATAATCAAAAATAATAAAACCTAAAGAAAAATGTCATAAAAGCAACATTCAAAATAGGACAAATCCAAGTCTTTAAGGAAGGAATGGAATAAAAAATGAAATTTGTAGATAATGAAAAAACAAAACAAGAATATAAAAAATTTTTAGAAAGTCATGAAAGATGTAACTTTCAACAATCTTTAGAATGGGCAGAAGTAAAAAAGCCAAATTGGAAGCCAGAAGTAATATTAGCAGAGGGAAATAATGGAGAAATAATAGGTTCTTTATGTGTATGGATACGTAAAATGCCAATCTTTGGAAACATAATGTATTCTTCAAGAGGACCAGTATGTGATATACACAATTTAGCAGTTATGAAACAATTAACAGATGGAGCAAAAGAACTAGCAAAAAAATACAATGCAATTGTTTTGCGAATGGAGCCAGATATTTTAAGTGATGACCAAGACTTCAGAAATGTAGTTGCAAATTTAGGGTATCATATAAAAGATGATGCAAAAGACTTTAAAGATGAAATACAGCCAAGATATGTATTTAGGCTAGACATTAAAAATAAAACAGAAGAAGAGATAATGGCTGGATTTAAACAAAAATGGAGATACAATATTCGTTTAGCAACAAAAAAAGGAGTAACAATAAAAGAAGGAACAAAAGAGGACTTAAAAGACTTCCACAAAATAATGGTAGAAACAGGAGCAAGAGATGGTTTTATAATAAGACCTTTGCAATATTTTGAAAAGATGTATGATTGTTTAGGTTCAGAACATATGAAAATTCTAATGGCATATTATGAAGGAAAGCCAATATCAGGAGTAATACCTATCTTTTATGGTAATAAAACTTGGTACTTATATGGAGCAAGTAGTAATTCACATCGTAACTTAATGCCAAACTATTTGCTACAATGGGAAATGATAAAAATGGCAATACAAAGAAAAGATGATATGTATGATTTCAGAGGAGTATCAGGTGTAGTAGATGAAAATCATCCACAATATGGATTATATAGATTTAAACAAGGATTTGGAGCAACATTTACTGAATTTATAGGAGAAGTTTATATGCCATATAAACCACTTACTTACAAACTATATCGTTTCTCAGAAAAAGCATTTAGAACAATACGTCAACTAAAAATGAAACTAAAAAAATAAGTATCAAAATCTATCAAAGGGAAGTGAAAGTTTTTGAGCAAATTAGTAATAAAAAAAGAAGATTTAAAACATAATATTAAACAAATCAAAGTTTTTGCAAGCAAAAGTGGAAAAAATGATAATGGAGAACCTGTAAAAATTATAGCAGTTGTAAAAGGAAATGGCTATGGATTAGGAATAGTAGAATATACAAAATTTTTAATTGACAATGGAATTTCTATTTTTGCAGTGGCAACAATAGAAGAGGCATTAAAGCTAAGAGAAGCAGGTAT
This sequence comes from Clostridia bacterium, assembly GCA_022794095.1. Taxonomy (GTDB): domain Bacteria; phylum Bacillota; class Clostridia; order TANB77; family CAG-508; genus CAG-269. The sequence continues at coordinate 2,991 of JAAWEC010000047.1, read as the reverse complement.
TAAGCAAGATATTATAATGCTATCTTCCACAGCAATAAAAAAAGATGTGGAAACTTTAGTTAAAAATGATATTATAATAACAATTGGTTCTAAAGAAGATGTAAAAGTTGCAAATCAAGTTGGAGAAGAGCAAAAAAAACAAATAAGAGCACATATTAAAATTGATACAGGTTTTGGAAGATATGGATTTGTATATTCAAATAAAGAAGAAATGATACTTACTTTGAAAGATATTAAAAATATAAAAATCGAAGGAACATTTTCTCATTTTTCAGTTAGTTTTTTTGATGATAAATATACTAAAGAACAATTTCAAAGGTTCATAGATTGTATAGAAGTATTAAAAATGAATGGAATTCAAACGGGAATGCTTCACATATGTAATTCTTCAGCATTTTTGAAATTTTCTAATATGCACTTAAATGCAGTAAGAATTGGGTCAGCATTTGTAGGAAGAATATCATTTCAAAACAAAATTGGCTTAAAAGAAATAGGACATTTAGAGGGACAAGTTTCAGAAATTAAGCAATTGCCAAAAGGATTTAACATTGGATATTCTAATATTTATAAAACTCCAAAAAGCATGAAAGTTGCAATTGTGCCTTTTGGTTATATGGATGGTATAAATGTTAAAAATGAAAAAGACATGTTCCGAACAATAGATAAAATAAGATATTTAGTTAGAAGTATAAAAGATTTCTTTAAAAAGCAGGCATTATATGTAAAAATAAGTGGAGAAAATTGCAAAATTTTGGGTAGAATTGGAACTTATCATGTAGCATGTAAAATAGGTCAAAAAAATATCAAAGTAGGAGATAATGCATGTTTTTCTGTTAATCCTAAATTTGTCGATTCTAGCATAAGAAGGGAGTATAGATAAAATGAGTGAAGAAAAACAAAAGCAAAGTTTTTTCAAAAAAGTCTGGAATTCAATCCTAAAAATTGAGAAATATCCAGATATGGCAGCAGAAGGCATAGGAAGAGCTTTTGCGTATCTATGTAAAATAGTAGCAATTTTAGCAATAGTTCTTTGCATTGGAATGATGTACCAAACATATCAGATTTTACAAGAAGGGATTAGATATTTACAAAATGAATTCCCAGAATTTTCTTATCAAGATGGGGTTTTACAAGTATCTTCAGAAGAAAGGCTTACTATAGCTGAAGAAAATTCTTATGTAGGAAAAACAATTATAGATACAAAAACAGAAGATGAAAAGACAATAAACCAGTACATTAATGAAATAGAAAAAGAAGGAGAAGGAATAATTGTTCTAAAAGACAAATTGATTTTAAAGAATAAAGCAATAAGTCGGAACTATAAATTATAATTATAAAGAAATTATTAGTCAAATGGGAATTAATAATTTTGACAAGCAAAGTGTAATTAATTATGCCAACAGTTCTCAAATAATATCTTTATATATAGGCATCTTTATAACTGTATTTATATATAGCTTTATCATGTATCTGCTTACAACATTATCAAATGCGATATTTTTAAGTGTATTTGGATATTTATCAACATGGGTTGCTCGTATAAAAATGAGATATGTTGCAATATTTAATATGTCAATTTATGCATTGACTTTATCTGTATTCTTAAATATATTATATATAGCAGTTAATATATTTATAGACTTTAAAATGGAGTATTTCCAAGTAATGTATGTATCAGTAGCAGCAATTTACTTAGTAGCAGCAATATTTATACTAAAATCTGAATTCATAAAGCAACAAGAGGAATTAATGAAAATAATTGAAGCACAAGAAATTGTAAAAAAGGAAATGGAAGAAAAAGAGGAAGAAGAGAAACGAGAAAAAGAAAAAAAGGAAAGACAAAAAAAAGATAAGGAAGAAGAAAAGAAAGAAAAGAAGGAAAATAGTGGAGAAGAACCACAAGGCTCAAATGCATAACACTAAAATTTCAACAAATTCAACACAGTTTGCTAAAGCAAATTTGGCAAATGAACAAAGATAGAGCATATAAAAAGAGAAAGGATGATAAGAATTGAGTAAAAAAGAAAATAATAAGAAAAAAGAAAACAAAAAACTATGGATTTATAGTGGTATTTTAGTAATTTTAATAGTAATATTAGCAGGATTAATTTTATTTTACATGAAAGATAGCAATAAAAAAGATGAGAACACACTTGCTTATACAGATTTAATAAAAGAATTGTCTTATGGAAATATAGAAAAAATTGAAATGACAGTTGGAAGCACCAGTGTTAAAGTAAAACAAAAAAATGTAGAAGAAGAGAAAAAAGCTATTGTTCCTAATACAGAAAGTTTTATAGGATTAGTACAAGAAAAAGTAGCTGAAGGGAATGAAATTGAGCTAATACAAAAACCAAAAAGTATGCTTTCTCAAATTCCAGCATTTGTTATATCTTTCTTACCAACTCTAATTATGCTTGCTTTATTTGTTATGATATTTAAAATGCAAGGATTAGGAGAAAAAGGCAAGGTATATGATGATACTCAAAGGAAAACAAAAGTAAAATTTGATGATGTAGCTGGATTAGACGAAGAAAAAGGAGAACTTGTTGAAATTGTAGAATTCTTAAAAAGACCAGAAAAATTCACAAAAATGGGAGCTAAAATTCCAAAAGGAGTTTTATTATATGGAAAGCCAGGTACAGGTAAAACATTGATTGCTAAAGCAATTGCAGGAGAAGCAGATGTTCCATTTATTTCAATGAGTGGTTCAGAATTTATTGAAATGTTTGCAGGACTTGGAGCTTCTCGTGTTAGAAAACTATTTGAAAAAGCAAGAAAACTAGCACCATGTATTGTATTTATAGATGAAATAGATGCAATAGGTTCTAGGAGAACATCAAATAGTGGAGCTGAAACAGAAAATAATCAAACTTTGAACCAACTACTAGTAGAAATGGATGGTTTTAGTTCTGAAGAAACAATAATAGTACTAGCAGCAACAAATAGACCAGAAATGTTAGATAAAGCATTATTAAGACCAGGAAGATT
>JAAWEC010000046.1 GCA_022794095.1 Clostridia bacterium | reverse complement strand
TTAGTGGTGTATTTGCAGCACAAATTGGAGAAATAAAAGATATAGTCTCTTTAGGAGAATGTGGAAACGATTTAAAATACACAAATTCAGAAGGTGTAACAATGGAAGTTTTAACTCATTATGTAGTATATAATGAAAATGGAAAGCAATATCCAGCATATTGCCTTAATGTAAACCTACATGGAGTTGATGACAATGATAGTTATGGAGTTGAAGTTGGAGATATGAGTCAAATTGCAAACAATCAAGCAGTTTGGAGAGTATTACTAAATGGATTTCCATATAAATCAGCAACAGAAATGGGATTAGATAATGATTACCAAGCATTTGCAGTTACAAAACAAGCAGTATATTCTGTACTAGATGGAAGAGATACTAATAGATATTTTGGAACTACAGATGCAGGAAATAGAATGGCAAATAAAATAAGAGAACTTGCAAACATAGGAAGAAATGGAACACAAACTTATACAGATCCAGTAATATCAGCAACAGCAAATTCACAAGCAGGAGTTGATAATAAAGATTCAAAGTATGTATCTCAAACATTTACAGTTAATAGTTCAGTAAATATGAAAGATATACAAATCATTTTAAATGGAGCATCAGCACCAGAAGGAACAAAAATCACAGACATAAATAATAATGTAAAAACTACATTTAACAGAGGAGAACAGTTCAAAGTATTAGTTCCAAGAATTAATATTAGAGAAGAAATAAATATTCAATTTAGTATTAGCGGACAATGTGAAACATATCCAATCTTATTTGGAAAAGCACCTAATGCAAACTTACAAAATTATGCCTTAACGACAGATCCATTTATATTGAGTACAGCAAGAGGAAATATGCAATATAAACCAAAAGCAGATGTAGAAATAGAAAAAATAACAAATGGAGATAGTAAAATTACAGGAGCAACGACAGGTTCAGGACTAAAAGGGGCAGTATTTACAGTAACATCAAAAGATGGAACATTTACAAAAGAAGTAACAACAGATGAATACGGAAAATTTTTACTTTCAGGGATGGATTTAGGCGAATACATAATTTCAGAAAAATTAGCGCCTGATTATTTCTTAAAAGGAAAAAATACTACATTTGAAGTTAATCTAGTATATGATGGAGATGACAAAAAAGTAGTAATAGAAAATACACCAGTCGATATACAAGTAAGTGTAGAAAAAGGAGCAGATAAAACAGAGGCACAAGGAAAAGAGATTGTTACCTATGAGATTGATAAAATAAAAAATCTATCTAATGTTAAATTAGACAATTTTACATTGACAGATGATTTACCAAAAGAAGTAAGAATACAAAGTTTAGAAACAGGAATCTATAATGAAGATTTAAAATATTCTATTACTTATAATACAAATAAAAAATCTAATATAAAATTACAAGAAAATTTAAGTACAACAGTAAATAACAAAATAGATTTTACAAAAATAAACTTAGAAGAAGATGAATATGTAACAAGTTATTCTTTAAACTTTGGAACAGTAAAAATAGGATTTTCAAATACTACAAAAATGAAAGTTGCAACAAAAGTAATTGAAGGATTAGCTGATAAATCTAAATTTGTTAATAATGTAAAAGTTTCTGGAACATACCTAGAAGCTAAAACTGAAGACAAAGATGATGTTCCTGTAACAGTATATGAAAACATCCTAAAGATTAAAAAAGTAACAAAAGAATATAATCAATATACAGATTTGCCAGAAGGAACAAGAATTAATGCAGTATTTGAATTATTAGATGAAAATCAAAAATATGTTGATACTTTGAGAGTAAATGATACAGAAGAATTTATTTATAAATATTTAGAAACAGGAAAAACATATTATCTAAAAGAAGTTTCTACTGATCCATACTATGTAATCAATAAAGAATTACAATCATTTAAGTTTGAGAAAAACGGACAAGTTATTGATTTAGAAATAAAAAATGATAATGTAAATTTAGTAGTAGATGTAGAAAAAGATGCACCAACAGAGGCTCAAAAAGGTGAAGTAATAGACTATACATTTAGTCATTTAGGAAATTTCTCAAACACAAAAGTATCCAATTTTGTGTGGGGGGATAAATTACCTAGACAAGTAAGAGTTCAAGAATTACAAACAGGAATCTGGAATGAAGAACTAGAGTATGAAATCAAATATATCACTAACAAAAATACAAATTGGAAAAACATTGGAGAAAAGTATAAAACAACAGAGAATCACAAAATAGATTTAACAAGTCAAGCATTAGGATTAGAAGAAGATGAATATGTAAAAGAATTTAAGCTTGTATTCGATACAGAAGTAAAAGAAGGATTTGAAGCAACTACAACACCAGTAGTTAAAGCAAAAGTAAATGAAGATGTGCAAAACAATAAGATATTTGTTAATAACACTTATGTTACAGCATCATATCAAAAAACAAAGTTAGAGGCTAAAGATAATGCACATACAGTTGTTTATACTAAAACACCAGATATAGATAAAGAATTACCTAAAACAGGTATAGATAATTAAGAAGAAGGAGGAATTTGTATATGTTAAATATTACAGAAATTAGAATTAAAAAAATAAATAAGGGAGATTTACTAGGAGCAGCAAGTGTGTGTATAGATGG
>JAAWEC010000045.1 GCA_022794095.1 Clostridia bacterium | reverse complement strand
TTTTGAGCTTCTTCAGCTTTTGGTCCTTTTGCAAATACTAATACTTTTTGTGTTTTACCTGTACCATTTGGAAGTACTACTGTACCTCTTACTTGTTGGTCTGCATGTTTAGAATCTACTCCTAATTTTACATGTAATTCAACTGTTTCGTCAAATTTTGGTTTTGGCATTTTTTCAATAATTTCTAATGCTTCTTTAACATCATATTCTTTTGTTTTATCAACTAATTTTGCACTTTCTGCATATCTTTTAGCTAATTTCATTTTTTTACCTCCTTTGGTTCAAACGAGCTTTGCTCTCCCAATAATAATTTTTTCTTTATTATTTAAACAAATCAAAAGTAGTATATTGTGCATTTTTGTGTAAACTGTATTCCGATTTCATACTTATGGTTTTACAATTTATTCAAAAATGTGCAAGATTCTGCTTTTCAATTGTTTTAGTCTATTACAACTACACCCATAGATCTAGCAGTACCTTCAACCATGCTCATTGCTGTTTCAATTGTTGCAGCATTTAGGTCTGCCATTTTTTGTTCAGCAATTTCTTTTACTTGAGCTTTTGTTATTTTAGCAACTTTATCCATATTTGGTTTTCCTGAACCTTTTTGAATTTTTATTGCTTTTTTTATTAACACTGCTACTGGTGGAACTTTTGTGATAAAATCAAATGATTTATCTTTATATACTGTAATTACAACTGGTATAATCATTCCTGGTTGATTTGCTGTTCTATCATTGAATTCTTTTACAAATTGCATAATGTTTACACCACTTGAACCTAAAGCTGGTCCTACTGGTGGAGCTGGTGATGCTTTTCCTGCTTCAATTTGTAATTTAATAATATTTGATATTTCTTTTTCTGCCATTTTACTGGCACCTCCTCTTTTTTTATGCATGGAAAACTTTTATTTATTATTTAAAGATTTTTGCGTCTTCCTTTTTTTATTTTATTTTTTGAACTTGTGAAAATTCTAATTCTACTGGCGTTTCTCTTCCAAACATAGATACTAGAACTTTTACTTTATGTTTTTCAGTATTAATTTCTTGAACTGTTCCTACAAAGCCTTCAAATGGTCCATTCATGACTTGTACTTGTTCATTTACTTCGTAATCAACATTAATTGGAACATCTTCAAATCCCATATTTCTAATTTCTTCTTCTGTTAATGGTATTGGGTCTGTTCCTGAACCTACAAATCCAGTAACTCCTCTTGTATTTCTTACGATATACCAAGTTTCTTCAGTTACTATCATTTTTATTAATACATAACCTGGAAAAACTTTTTTTAAATTAGTTTTTCTTTGTCCATCTTTTATTTCTATTTGTTCCTCCATAGGAACAATTATATCAAAAAAGAATTCCTCTAGTTCTCTGTTTTTGACTGTTTTCTCCAAGTCTGCTTTGACTTTATTTTCATATCCAGAATATGTATGTACTACATACCATCTAGCTACTTTGTCATAATCTTTTTGAGACATTTGAATTTAGCCTCCTTTTTTCAATTATTGTGCTACTTGATTTTCTGTATTAGTTTCTGTTTCGTTGTTTCCTTCGTTTGAAGTTTCTGTGTTTTCACTATTTGTTGGAGTTTCTTCGCTATTTTCATTTGTCGCTGTTTCATCAGTAGTATTGTTTGTTTCATTGCTTTGGTTGTTGTCTACTGTTTCACTATTTGTAGTTATAACTTGCTTTATTTTTTCTACTCCATGTTTGTTTAGTGTTTCAAAGGCTAAGTCTAATACAAAAACAATAGCTGCTGTAATAATTACTATTGTTACTACTGCAGTGGTATTATTTATTAATTGTTTTGGTGTTGGCCAATTAACTTTTTTTAATTCAGCCTTAAAATCTTTAAAAAAGCTTCTTTTATTTTTACTATTTTCTTTTTGGTTATTTGCTTCTTTTTTAGCCATTTTATTTCCTCCTTAAAATAGCTTACTTAACTATTTAGTTTCTTTATGTGATGTGTGTTTTTTACAGAATTTGCAATATTTTTTTATTTCTAATCTATCTGTATTTTTCCTTTTGTTTTTTGAAGTTGTATAATTTCTTCTTTTACAATCTGTACATTCTAATGTTATATTTTCTCTTGGTCCTTTTGCTGCCATATTAAAACACCTCCGTATTTTTTAACATTACTTTTTTTGAAACGATGTGAGCGTATATCCGTAATAATTATACGCTTGAATATTGTACCACTTTTTTCCTGTTGTGTCAATGTTTTTTCTTATTTTTGTTAAAGTTTTTTTTCTTTTTTTGAACTGAAAATCCAAATCTCCCAATTTTTTTCCCTAAAGTATAATAATGTCCATTTGAATAAGCTATTAAATCACATTTTGATATGTCAAAAGCTCCCTTTTCATCAATATATTTTTCATCTGCATTAATTGCTAATACATCTGCTATAAACATATGATGTGTTCCAAGTTCTTTGATTTCCCTTACTTTACATTCCACTGAAACTGGGCTTTCTTTTATCATAGGACATTTAACAAATTTTGCTTTTTCTTTATGCAAATTCATGCTTTTAAATTTATCTACTTTTGCTCCTGTTTTTACTCCACACCAATCTGTTGCTTGTGCTAAATTTTTGGTTGTTAGATTTATAACAAATTCTCTACTTTGTTTTATTAAATTATATGAATATCTGCTAGGTCTAACAGAAATATAAACAGTTGCAGGGTCAGTATTTAAAATACCTGTCCATGCAACTGTTATAATATTAGATTTCTCCATTGTTCCACAGCTTACCATTACTGCTGGTATAGGATATATGAATGTTCCTGGTTTCCATGTTACTTTTGCCACTTTTCTTCTTCCTCTCTTACTAATTCTTTTCGTTTTTGCTCTAACAAAATCCCATCTGCCATTAAACATGCTTCCTTTTGGACTCCAACTTTTTTTATAACATAATTTCCTTCTTTTTGTTTTTCGATTTTTCCTATATATGGATATGCTTTTTCTACTATAGTTCTTTCAATTCCTTGTAACATAACCTTTTGATAATCCATATTATATTTTAGCTGTTCCTCATCTAAGCCACTAATATAACACGTATATGTTTGACCTGTTTTTTTCTCTTTTCCTGTTAGATAAGATGTATATGTTTTTCCTGTTTTTCCATTTAAAGATGGCACATAAACTCTAAATTTTGATAATGAACCATCTACACTTGCATTTGTTCCATCTGTCATATCCATAGCTATATTTGCTATTCTACTTACTTTTAAATATTCTGTGTCTAAAATACTTGGAGCATGGTCCTTTGGAAATACGTGTAAATCTATAATTTTTCTTTTTGTCTTTTTTAATTCTTCTTTTGGATAATCTAATTGGTAATTTTCAGAACGTTTACAAATTTCACAAATAGCATTTCTCAAATTTAATGCTTGCTCATTATTAATGTGTTCATAAGCATTGCTTACTCTTCTAATTCCATTATTTATTTCATCTCTTCTTTTTTGGTAAGTACTAGTAGGAATTGTTTGATGACTATTTCTAAGTTGTTCCATAGCTAATTGTCCTGCTTCTATAAGTTCATTAAATTGTTTTTCTATATCTTCTAATGTTAATCCTTCATCTGGATAATCTTCATATTTTTCATATCCCATTTTTACAAAATAATCACTTGTTTTGGTTTTATTGCTTTTTAAATCAATTAATTGAATGCTTCTAGTATTTTTATACTGTCTTGGTGGTTTATTCATTTTTTTGAATCTTTTTATTAATTTTTTTAATCCCATTTTATCACCTTACCTTTTTAGTATTACTTTTATATTTTACCATATTTTTTCAAAAAATGCAAAAAACTACAAATTAATTTGCTTTGCAGTAAACTAATTTCTAGTTTTTTACTTAATATTAAATAATTTTTCATGCAACTTCTTTATTAATTTGTCAAATTTGCCTTAGTAAATTTGTATATAATACGTTTTTGTTGTATAGCAAAATCTTTGATTTTCATATAAAATAAGTAAAATTCTTGATAATAAAAAAAATCTAGCAACAACCTATCTTCCCAGTAGGGTAACCCACAAGTATTTTCGGCACATTTAGGCTTGACTTCTGTGTTCGGGATGGGAACAGGTATTACCCTAAATGTAATCATCACTAGAAAATTATTATGCACTTATTTATAAGCACACTCAAAAATACATAGATGAAT
>JAAWEC010000044.1 GCA_022794095.1 Clostridia bacterium | reverse complement strand
CTTGCTGTATATTCTTTGTCAATTTCTACATTTTCAAAAAGTACTCTTCCATGTGCTCCATCTCTTTCAATAGTTGGTTCTTGAATTAGTTGTTCTGGATTTCCATCAACTGCTGGTTTTAATAATTGTACTTTTCCTGTGATAAAGCTACTATCTGGATCTACTAATGTAAAGGTAACTGTTACTTGATTTTTAGCTAAATTGTCTTCTTGTTTAATTTCTTCAATTTTTGGTGTATCTTTTAACACATTTACTTCTACAGTATTTTTTACAATTGCTTCAGTTTGGTCAGCAAAAATGATTTTGCTAGCTATTAGTTCTAATACTTTTGCTTCTTCTCCTACTTCTGCAATTATTTCATATCTTCCCTCTGCTATTTTAGTAGCAATACAGTCTAGGTTATTGACACGGATTTTTGCAACTTCACTTTCACTGTTAGTTTCTATTTCATATGTAATTTTTACTGTTTTATTTTTTTCTGTATTAATTGGTTCTACAACTGCTTTTTTTATAGTTGCAAAACGATTTGCAGTAACTACTTTTTCAAATAAAACACTATCTGTTATTATATGGTCTTCTGTTTCTTTATAAGTTGCTATTACTTTAATAATATAACTATCTGTTGTTTGTGTATTAAAGATTTTTTCCACATTTCCACTTTCTAGTTCTTCTGTTGTTATGTCTTGACTTGCTATAACATTTTCTCCACTATCATAAAGTACTACTTTTGCTGATTGAATTGATTTTGCTTCATCTTCAAGATGGAATGTTACTTTTATATTTTTTTCTTGTACATTTTCTTCTGCTTTTAGGTCAGATACAACTGGTTTTTGAGCATCAATTGTTACATTTACTGTATTTCCTGAACCCAATATGAATTCTTTTCCATTTTTAAGTTTTACTTTTTCTATTACAATTGTATTTTCTCCTACTGTTTCTAAACCATCAATGGTTGCTTTGTAAATATTTTCATCTTTGGTTAGCTCATATTCTTTTTGACTTACTGTAATTGTACTTGGCTCAAAATTAGGACTATTAGTATTTTCATAAGCTAAGTTAGTGCTATTAAATGCTATTTCTATTGCTTCTTTTCTAGCAAAATGGTTGTTTTCATGTCCATCCTTTTGGGTATGGATATTAGTTATACTAAATTGGTAGTCTAATGCCATGGTAAATTCTTTACTATATAAAAGAGAAGTGTCTGTATGGTCTTTTCCTTCAATTGGATCTGGTGCTGAATTATAAGCTACACAAATTTCTACTCTGTAAGTTTTTCCATCTTCTACTATTATTTCTTCTCTATTTTCTCCTACTTTGATATTTGTTTGTGCAATTTGTGTTTCTGTATCTTCTGATTCTGTTTGTTCTTCACCAACTTCATATACTGTTAATTGTGCAGATGTTATACTATTATCATTATCAACTAAATTAAAGTTTATATAAGCTTTTCCTTCATAGGTTTCTTCTAATTTATAACTGCTTTCTTCTATATAAGGAGTTTCTTTTAGAACACAGATAGTAAATTTGTTATCTATTTTTACTTCTGCTCCTGTATTTAAAATAACTTTTGTGAAATTATACTCTTTCTTTCCAAATTGCTCTCCTACATTTAGTTCTATTTTATATATTCCACCCTCATTTTTTACTGTATACTCTTGATTATTTATTATTGCTTTTTTTATTTCTACATCATCATAGTTTATTTTAGCTCCAAATTGAATTTCTATTTTTTCATTCTTCTTTGGATAATAATTTTCTGTATCTATATTTAGCAATTCTACTGTATAATCTCTTTTATTTTCTATCTTTTTAATTAAAAGAGATAAGTCTGTTACAGTTATTTGTCCATCACTATTCATATCTGCATTTTGTCTTTTTTCTTCTGGTAAAATACTCAAATTTATTAAATGTCTTTCTAATAAATTAACATCTTTATAATCTATGATACCATCATCATTTAATTCTCCTTTTGATGAAAGAACATTAGTAGCATAAATAGCTCCTAATGTTAATATTAGAAATACAATTAAACAAATACTAATTTTTAATATTTTTTTCATTTTATCTTTCATAGTATTTGAAGCCTCCATTTCTTTTGCTTGTTATTCTAATTCAAATAAACCAATTAGAATTAATTTCATTTGTGCTAAATCACCAATTGTAATATCTCCATCATTATCTAAATCTGCCGCTTTTAATGCTACGTTTTCTAATGCTTGTTTTTCAATAATGTGTAATTTAAGCTGTGCTATATCATTAATTCCAATATCTCCATCATTATCTATATCTCCTATTACAACAAGAGTAAATTGTAGTGTTTTTCCTATTTTTACTTTAGTTCCAGTTGTAATTATAGAATTTTCTTCTAATGGCATTCCCTCACTATCTGTAAATACCATTTGTGGATCAGTTGTTACATTTTCTAATGTTACATTTTCTTTAAATTGTTTTATTGTTGTATTTGGTAAAATTCTTTCGATATAGTCTTTTGTTATAGTATATTTTTGTGAAGTAATTTTTTCTTGTTCTGGTTGTTCTGGTTTATCTGGTTGTTCTGTTTGTTCTTCAATTACATTTATAGTTACTTTTGTTTCTGCTATTTGTATGTCTCTTTCTCCTTCAGATGTTACAATATCTTTTATTTTTATATCAGTAGTAGTTGCCTTTACAGTTTCATTTGCTTTTAATGTAAGTTTTACAACATCTTCTGGTGTGTTACTTCCTACTTTTTTAATAGCTACAAATTCACCAGTATCTTTATTATATTTTAATTCTTCCCAATCATTTTGGCATACAAAATCTTTTTCTGTTACTTCTTCGAATATTTGTTTATCATATTCTAATGTTGCTTTATATGCATTTATTCCATTTTTGATTTGCTGATATTCATCAAATCTTAAGGTTACTGTTACCTCTTCCCCACCTTTTAATTCTGTTACCGAACTATTTGCTTTGGCTTTCAAGTTTGATGCTGCTAACAAATTGCTAGCTAATAAAATTAAAGCCATAAATCCTGTTATGACAATTGCTTTCTTTTTCATATTAATATCATTCCCTTTCTATACTATAATTCCTTTACATTATATCATTTTTTGTTTTTGGATATCAAGTCTTATAAAATTTTAAAAAATATCCTCTATCCTTTTCTTCTTACGCATACTTGTTTATCAAGATTTTTTAATATTTGTTTACAGTTTTGTTAATTTATTTTTACAATTATAAATGTACTATTATAATATTGGAAACCCTTACGCACATTAGGGTTTCATCAATACTTATATGTAGTGACTAAATAAACCACTCACCTCCTTGGTGTCCCCCTTCTCCAGTTGGATTATATAATGTTACTAAAACAACAACTTGTGGATTTTCAATTGGTGCAACTCCGACAAAAAGATGTAACATATTTATTAGTATTTACACCATCTTCAGATGTACCTGTCTTACCTCCAATACGATACCCTGCAACTTTTGCATTTTTTCCTGTTCCTTCTGCAACAACAGATTCCATCATACTTAATACTTTTTGAGATGTTTCTTCAGAAATTACTTCTCCATTAGTTTTAATTGGCACATCTTGGATTTCCTTTGTTTGGCTATCTATAAATTGCTTTACTACTCTAGGTTGTATACTTTTACCTCCATTAGCTATACTAGATACTGCTGTAACTAGTTGAATAGGAGTAATTTCAAATCTCTGTCCAAAACTAATTGTTGCAAGTTCAACAGGTCCTGCTTTTTCTTCTGCTAAAAAGATACTTCCTGCTTCTCCGTGGTAAATCAATTCCTGTTTTTTCTAGTAATCTGAATTTATTTAAATAACTATAATATTTTTGCACTCCCAGCTTTTGTCCTAGTCCAATAAAAACTGGATTACAAGAATTCATTAATCCTAATCTTAAACTTTCCGAACCATGTGGACGATAATGTCTCCAACACTTTATTCTAACCCCTGCTACTTCAATTCCTCCTGTACAAGAAAATTGCCCTTCTTTATCAATATCTGTTACTAATCCCTCTTCAATAGATGCTGATGCTGTAATTACTTTAAAAACAGAACCTGGCTCATAAGTATCTGCAATTGCTTTATTTCTCCATACAGCTTGTAAACTTTTTGTTTTTTCTCCTTGTTCCATACTATCCCACGTTTGCTTTAGTTCTTCAGTATAAGCTTCATATGGTGAATTCAAATTATAACTTGGATATGTTGCCATTGCTAAAATATCCCCATTTTGAGGATTCATAACAACCACATTTCCACCATCTGTACATATATTATCAATACAAGCTTCTTCTAAATACTTTTCTACAATTGATTGAATAGTTAAATCAATTGTTAAAACTATATCATTCCCATCAACTGCTGGTACATAGTTTTCTCCCTCTTCTCCTATTTCTTTTCCTTTTGCATCTGTATGACGTTTAATTGCACCTTGTTTTCCTTTTAATTGTGTATCATACTTTGCTTCAATTCCATCTAAACCTTGATTATCACTACCACAAAATCCTATAATTTGTGCTGCAACATTATTATATGGATAATACCTTTTAGTATCTTCATCTATATTAATACCTGTTTTTATATTATTTTGTTCCATCCAAACTCTTAATTCATCTGTTTTTTCTTTTTCTACTTTCTTTACAATAGTTTCAATTGAGCTTCTTTTACTTACTTTTTTTAATATTTTCTCATAATCTAATTCAAAAATATCAGACAATATTTTCGCAACTTTTTCTTTATTCTCTTTTGCAATATTTCCTGGATTTACTGTAATAGTTTCCACTGTACTACTAACTGCTAAAACATTTTTTCCGAGTACTATCTAAAATCGTACCTCTTTTAGGATTAATACTTCTATCTAAAGTTTGTTGTTGATAAGCTAAGCTACGTAACTCACTCCCCTGAATAAATTGTATATATCCAATTCTTCCAATCAAGCAAAGTATAATTAAAAAAATAACAAATAAAGCATTTCTCATTTTCTTTTTATTAGAAAGTTTAATTGTATCCATAAAAAAATCCTCCTAATATATTATATTAGGAAGATTTTATTTTTATTTCAATTCAGGATATCCTTTTGATGTAATTTTGCTAAAGTCCCAAATATTCTCGTCAAATCCTAAATTCCTATAAAATTCTGCATTCAAGTTATTTCTTGCCACAGTATCTAAATGTCCTGCTGTATTAGCTGTAACACCACTAATACCTGTTGCCTCTGTATACTCATAGCACTTTGTAAGCATTTGATTAATCAAAGCTTCGTCTCCATACATGAATTTATGAGGAATCATACCTTCTACATAACCAGTCATATTACCTAAAGTAATAGAATTACTAACACGACTTGTGTTACTATTTGGTAATCCAATCATTTCTGCATTTTGCTTTCTACCTTTCTTTTCAGAATCGGCTGTTCTTTCAATATTTACTTTAGACACTACATTGGTTATAGTAACATTGGTTTCTGTTGAACCAATTACACCTGCATTAGCTACTGCTGTGATAGATATATTTCCATCAACATATACATTGCTTACACGTCCACCATATTTTCTACCTACTAGTCCTGCTATATAAACACCACTTCCACTTAAATTAGCATTTTTAATACTAATTTTATCAAAAGTAGAATTTGCATTATCCACAGCTACTACTACTCCTATGTTGTTTCTACCTTGCAATGTGATATTTTCGAATTTTAGGTTATTAAATGTTGCACTTGAACTTTTTCCAGCAAATGCTGCTACAAAGTCAGTTGTTGGTGCTGTGTTGGTAAAGTTTGTTATTTTTAAGTTTTGCACTGTTCCATTAAATTGTGCAAATAAGCTAGCATTATTCAAGTTAGAAATTGTATAACCATTTCCTTCTATTTTTCCTGTAAAAGTTTCTGTTATAACAGCATTTCCACCAGTATATCCAGTAAAGTCAATATTGCCTGTTAATTCAAATAGTCCACCTGCTTCTGCATTTATTTTTTGGGCAAATTCTTCTTTGTTGGCAATCTTTGTAACTAAACGTTCTACAGTGCAATCTCTAGTAATTACATTACTAACTGCTCCACCAATTAAGCTTAAATCGTTTTTGCTACCAAAGAACATTTTTAGTCCT
>JAAWEC010000003.1 GCA_022794095.1 Clostridia bacterium | reverse complement strand
GATACATCTGCTTTTGATAAGTCTTTTCCGTGTAATCCTCCACCTGTTACTGCATTTCCCATATCAGATCCTAATTTTCTATTAGTTGCTCCTGTATCTACATTTATCCCACCAGTCCATTCTCCTAATGGATTTATTATTGCTGTTGGATATAATTCTTTTAGTTCTTCAGTTTTTGCATTACTTTGACAAATTATACATTTATTTGCTTTTTGGTCTAATATATATTTACCGTCACTATTGTATTTATCATATATTTGATGTGCTAAATAACTTATTTGCCTATCTTCCTCAGTCAATGGTACACCTTTAAATATTCCATTATCTCCACATCTTATTTTTCCACTTTGGTTGTTTGCTAAATACTCATCTTGTTTTGCTAGTATTATTTCTACTCTTATATCATTGGTTTGTGTGATTCTATATACAATGTCAAATATATCTGTTTCATTAAACACAACAGAACTTTCTATAATGATTTTACAATTTCTATGTCCTATTAAAACCTCTACTGCAGCTTTTGGGTTATCCTCTTTTGTATATGCTAAATCTACTATTGCACCTGCAATTCTGTCTGCTACTTTATCAGGATGTTTTGGATTAACTTTTTCTATCATTTTTTATTTTCCTCCTATCTTTACTTTTGCTTGTACTGTTTTTAAATTATATTTTTTAGCAACTAAATATGAAGTATATCCATCTATCAAAGTATTGCTTGGATCAATTATAATTGGTGCTTCAAAATATTTATTTTTATTATAAAAGTCTATTCTTTTATTTAATTTACTCTTTCTTGGCTTTGTAAAGTGTTTAGGTATTTTTATTAAATTTATATCTATTACAACATTTGGCATTGATAAATCTTTTAATAGATTCATTATCATTTCATCTTGTATTTTTGTATGTTCTTCCTGTAATTCTATTAATGCATCCTTACCTTTTAATAATTTACTATCGCAATATTCCATTATTGCAACATTTATCCATAATAAAGCAACTAATATCCAAGTAGATTCTTTGTTTACAATTGTTGTAATTATGCTAAATATGGCCATAATGATATGAAATGTTATCATTATTTTTGTTTTAGTTTCCAACTTTGTCATTTCTTCCCAAGTTTTCATTTTATTATTCCTCCTTTACTTTTATCTCATATGGATATTTTGTAGCACATTGTAAGTTTTCTACTTCATCTCTCATTGCAAATATGTATGCTGTTCCTTGTTGTGGAACTGGAACACCTATCATTAACCTTAAAGTATCATTTCCATCTTTATCTTTTACTTTTTTTATTTCATTTACAAACCCTATGCATCCAACCCACTTATGATTTTCTCTAAAGCATACTATGTCATTTAATTCAAACATTTTATTCCCCTCCTAACTTAATATATTTTTTAAAATTTGTTCTTTTTATAATCTTTTCTATTGTATCTTCAATGTCATCATCTGAATCATAATTAAAATAAGCAGAACTTGGTATAAAAATATCATTTTGTTTAATTCCTAATAACTCTTGTAACTTTGGAGTTGGTTCTCCATTTTCTGTTAAATCATATTCTTTTGTTTTTCCTATTAATGTACTTCCATAACTACTTCTCCAATATGAATTCTTTAAATAGGGACAAGTTTCTAATAATCTAAATCCAATTCTTCTAAACATATCTGAAGCTATAACAGGAAATTGCATCTTATATAAATTTAATGGCTGCATAAAATTCTTTGTTTTTATTTTATAAGAATATATTTCATTTTCTTCTTTAAATGTAGAACTAATATATACTTCACATCTAATTCCTTTTTTTTCTAATACTTGAATCAAGCTAAATATTATTGATGCAAACTTTACCATTTCGTGCGAATTATATCCACAAGTAACTGCCTTTTCAAAAATAATTGTAGCTGAAGGAAGATGTCTTTCTTTTTTTATTTGATTTACCATATTAATTGGATTTCCTATTATGCAATTTGGAACTATTGGAGTAAATCCTACCATATCGTTTTTATAACTTATTTTGTCTAAAATAGAATATTTTTTAATATAATCATCAACTTTTTTCAATTCATCATTAAACGAATCAAAATACTGATCTGTTCCATATTCAAAAGCATCAAAAGCACTTTTAAAATCATAAAAGTCGTGGAATCTTCCTGTTCCTGTAGTTTCACTACTAAGGTCATTTTCTCTAAATATATTTTCATTTATTCTTGTTTGTCTTATATAATCAGCAACTTCTTTCATATTCTCAAAAATATTTACATATTTTTTTGTATCTGAAGAATCGTTTTCTATTTCATTCATAAAGAAAGGATTATCTCTTAACATTCTTTTTAATAAACCTTCATCTAAATCTAACAATTTGCATCACCTATCTTTCAACTATTTGGTTATAAACTTTTATGAATTTATTTTCTGTATCTTCTTTTATTTTTCCAATAGATTTTATATCTTCTATTTCTAAATTCTTAAATACGATTTCATTTAATATTTTTTCAATATTGTTTTCATATTTTAACAACTTATCTCCATAAATTATTGCTCTCATTGAAACAATGTGTTTCATTTTCCTTTTTATAATTTGATTTCTAAATGCTTGTATAAACTTAACCCATTCTTTATCATTTGCAAGGCTTTTTTCAAGTTCAGGATCATAATCAAATTTTAAAATTGCAAATCTATCTAATGATGCAGCATCTAATTGATTTCTTCCTACATAAATATCATCGCCACCTAAGCCATAAGTATTTGCACAGGCCACAATCCTAAAATTTTCATTAGCTTGTACTTTTCCATTTGGAAAGTCAAAATAACCATTTGCAATAGCAGTATTAAGTATTACTAAAGCTTCAGGAACACTTGCATCAATTTCATCTAATACAAATAATCCTCCATCTTTGAATGCTTTATAAAATTGTGTTTCTTGATATACTCCATTAGCATCTATAAATCCTGTTAATTTATATTCTTGTGTTATTGCATTACTAAAATAGAAATCTAATCCTAATGCTTCTGCAACTTTTTCACAAGTGCTTGATTTTCCACTACCAGCTCCACCTGTTAACATTGCTGGTATATTATTATTTATTAACAACAATAGATCCTTAAATTTATTATGTGTAACTTGAGTTATTGTTTTTATTATCTTCTTATCTTGCTCTATAACTACCTGTGTAATATTTTTTGTCAAATCCTTTACTATTACAGAGCATTCTTTTAATGCATTTTCTTTTATTGTAGGATAAATCCTATCTATAATTTGTTTTGTTAAACTATCTTCTATAATATCCTTTTTCATTTTATCTTTTCTCCTTTATTTTTAATTTATTTATCTTGCATATTTTGAATTTGATAACAAACTTCTTTTACTTCTGCAAATATTTCTTTAGTTGTCCATTTCTTACCTTTAGTTCTATATTGCTTTGGCATTAGTTCTTCATATCCAGCATAATCTCCATAGTGGGCATAATCCCATCCTATAAACCATCCTTCTATTTTTTGATTTTCACTAATCCATAAATAATTGTTTGAATATGTAAGTCCTCCGTGTACATCAATGTCTATTTCTTTATAAATATCATCATAATCTTTATTGTACAGTTTATGTCCTTTTGGTATCTTTATATAAGCTACAGGATGTGTTCCTAAATTCAAAATATAATATAATAATCCCAAACAATAACCTGTATCTAATACTTCTATTTTTCTTTCAGATGAATAAATCATTTCTTTCATTTTCTTTTTTTCTCCTTTTTCATCATAATAACATCCAAGGCATCCCATTTTTTCTACTTGGCAATGTTGCCATTCTTTATCACCACATTTCACTTTTGTGTACCTCCTAATATTTTTATTAAATCCCAACTTGGATTACCTTCTGCAGATATTGTTTTACTTCCGTGTCTTAAGGTTAATATTGCTGTATCAACATCTATCATTCTTACATCGTGTCCTTCAAAACATATAAGAAAATATGCTTTGAGACCTGCGTTTTTACATTTTTTCATTTCATCACATTGTCTAATGTCTTTATCTACCATATGCCATTTTCTTGTCTTGCACTCTTTTGCATCAAATACTGCTTTATAATTTGGAAGGAATATCTCATAATCAAAGGGCTCTCCCTTTTTATAGATTCCATCAACTGTTCTTTCAGGATGATTTTTGTGTGCGTGACCACCTATGGCTTCTACATAGTCACATACTTTTTGGATTTGATCTTCAAATTGAAATCCTCTTCTTGGCATCTAATCACCTTCTTTTAAATATTTCATAATTATATTCTCTACTTTTGTTCTCATAGCAAGATATCCTTTTGAAGAAACGCATATAATACAATCATTTGTAGATGTATAACCTAACATCTTATTAGTAATTGTTTCTATCGATAATCCTTGTTTATAATAATTAATTATTTTTTCTTCCATAACTAACCTACCTATAAAATAATCTATTTAGTATTTGTGTTGCTTGCATTTTGTTTAAATTCTCTGTATCAAAATCCTTCATAAATCTTTTAATCATACTCACTTGTTTATCACTTGCTGGGACTTTCCCCCATTTTCTCATCTGATCAACATTCCAAATATATTCATACTGTGGATATTCTTCTTGTAGATATTTAAATACTTTATCAAGTGCTCTCTGCATATTCATTTTTTGTCCACCTATTGTCGTTTTTCCTAATTCATCTTGTGCTGGTATTCTTATTCTTTTTTTAGGAATGCTAACTACCATATCACCATTTGGCATCTTAAAATAATTAACTCCGTGTGTATTGTATTCTTGTTCTTTTGCCCATAAATTAACTATTTCTATATTTCTAATCCAACTAGCAGGGCAGTCTGATTTTTTTACTATTAAGTCAGGAAGTTCAAATAAATCTCCTTGTATTTCATCTTGTTTGCTTGCTGGTACTCCATTTAAGTCAACTCCTATTAGTGTTGGTGCTGTACATAAATTTGCTCTTCCTGTTGTTCCAACTAAATCTATTAATGTAAGTTTTTCTTTTCCTGGATAAAGTCTTAATCCTCTACCTACCATTTGCGTATATAAACTACTATTGCTTGTTGGCCTTGCTATCATTACAGTTTCAACAAGTGGCATATCTGTTCCTTCAGTAAATATCATACAATTTACAAGTACAGGTATTTCTCTGTTTGTAAACTTTTTAATTAATTCATCCCTATTTTTTGTCTTTGCTGTTACTGCTACTGCACCTGGTATTTTCTCTGCAATTGCTTCTGCGTGATCTACACTACAAGCAAATATTAGAGTTTGTCCTTTTGCATATTTTTTATATGCTTCAGCTATGGCATTATTTAATACATCTTGATTCATCGCTTCTTCTAATTCTCCTGGTGCAAAATCTCCCATTCTTCTTGCTACTTTTGAAATGTCATAACCTATATTTACTCTTAAACAGTAGATATCCGTTAAGTATTTATTTTGAATTGCCCATTTTATATCTCTTTCAAATATAATGTCTTGATATATATCATCAAGTCTTACATTATCTACCCTATTGGGTGTTGCTGTAAATCCTAAATGTAGTCTAGGTTTGAAGTAATCATATATTTTTCTGTAAGATGTTGCTGCAGCGTGATGTGCCTCATCTGTTATTATTAAGTCAAAATCATTAGGCTTGAATTTTTCTAATCTATGTATTATACTTTGTACAGATGCTATTACAACTGGTTCTCCATTGGATTTGTGATTTGCCATTTCAATTCCAACTGGACAGTCATAGTATTTAATTGGTTGTGTTACTAGTTCTTCTCTATGTGCTAAAACTAGTACACGACCTTTTCTTTTTATACTTGTAAAAGTTGCCGTTTTTCCTAATCCTGTGGCCATTTGAATTAAATATGATCCTGGTTCAAGATTATCAATCAACTTATTACATTCTTCTTGGTAATCTCTTAATACTAAATTCAATCAAGACCACCACCTAAATTTGTTTTTATTAAACCTTGATTAGTAATTCTTATTAAATCTGATAAATCTGTATTAGCTGCCGTTTCTCCAGTATGATAATAAACAAATGCTGTTTTTTTACTTTTGTTTATTGATTTTATTTTTCCTAATTCAAATTTATAAAAATCTCCATTATTGTCTATTGGAGCATATACAACTAATTCTCCAACTTTAAAGTCCTTCAAATATTTCACTCCTTTGCTTTTTATATTTCTCTATTCTTTCTTGTGAAAGTCTAATTGTTTCCTCACATTCTTCTTTTTCAAACATACCGATATGTGTATATTCTCTTGATATTCCTAATTGCTCTGCCAACCACCCATATGCTTTATATCTTGTTGTAATTCTTAATGGCTTTCTCCAAATTTGATCAAACCAGTAATGTGCTGTTTTTCTATATTGCCTAAGTTCATCATTTGCTAAAGTTCCAAGTGGTATGTCTGTTCCTGTATGTACTCCTACAAATGCCCTACAATTTCTACACAAATAACATTT
>JAAWEC010000043.1 GCA_022794095.1 Clostridia bacterium | reverse complement strand
TGTTTACTTGATTTTCATTACTTATTACTTTGTTGTTTTTTATTTCTTCTATTACATCATCTATTGTGGGATTTCTATGTTTTTGTTCTGCTTTTATTATTGCAAGTTCTATTTGTTCTTCTAATGATGCAAGTTCTGTTAGTTCTTTTGCTGTTTTTGCTTCTTTTATTAATCCTTTTTCTCCCGTTAGTCCTGCTATTGTTATTCCTGCTAGTATTATTAAAATTATTACTGTTATTACTAGTGCTACTAGAGTTATACCTTTTGCTGTTTTTGTTTTGCAAATTTTCCTTTCTTCTATTTCTTGTTTCAAATTTCTCTCCCCCTTATTTTATATTTTTCTTATTATTTTATCAGTTTGTGTATATGTTAAGAATAACTTATAATAAGTTTACATTTTTTTATTATCCAACATTTTTGAAAACATAAAAGATTGCAAAAAACACCAACTTTGGTAAAATATTGTTGACAGTAGACTATATTTTTCCTATAAAACAAAAAATCGGTTACTAATTTTTTAGTAACCGTTTTATATTAATATACATAGTTTTGTGGGTTGTATGCTACTCCATTTAGCCTTACTTCTAAATGTAAGTGTGGTCCTGTTGAGTTTCCTGTTGAACCAACTGCTGCAATTTTTTGTCCTTGTGATACTTGTGTTCCTGCTGATACATAAAGTTTACTACAATGTCCATAATATGTTTGTACTCCATTTCCATGTGATATTACTATCATATTTCCATATGAGCCTTTATATCCAGAAAATGTTACTGTTCCTGATGCTGCTGCTAATATAGGAGTTCCTGTTGAGGCTGCTATGTCTAATCCTGTATGTGATGATCTTCTAATACTACTTCTTACTCCAAACCTTGATGTTATTGTTCCTGATATTGGTCTTATTAGTGCTATTCCAATATTTGCTTTTCCACTTGATGTAGTTAGGTTTGTGTTTACACTTCCTTTTGCTCCATATTTTGCTGTTCCATTTTTTGCAACTGATACTACTTTTGCTGGTTCTATGTATAGTTTAGAAATTGCTTCTTCTGTTGTAATTAAATCTACCATGTCTTGTTCATATTTTTCAACTATTGATATTTTTTCAAGGTTTGAACTGTTTTTTTCTTTTAATCCATTTACTACTTTTTCAGCTTCTTCAAAATTTGCTACATAGGCTTTTTCTTCTTGGTCTTCTAGTACTGCATAATAACGATAATAGGCTGTTCCTTGTTCTTTTATATGTTCAAATATTTCTTGGTCATTTGGTACAATATCTTTTTTTAATAGGCATAGTTTGTATTCTGGAAGATTAGAAACTTGTACAAATGCTATATTTCCATTTTCTTCTTCTCCGTTTTCTATGTATTGATTAATTTTATGTTGTAATTCGGATTTGTTTTCTGTATAACCAACTTGTTCTCCATCTATAAATACACTGTAAGTAGGTTTGTATAGAAATCCAATTGCTCCTA
Organism: Clostridia bacterium; assembly: GCA_022794095.1. Lineage (GTDB taxonomy): Bacteria > Bacillota > Clostridia > TANB77 > CAG-508 > CAG-269. Next base: position 25,322 of record JAAWEC010000043.1, on the reverse strand, counting down.
CAATTAAAAAGATAGAAATCATGAAAAGTACAGTAAATTTTATACTTCTTTTGGTATGTACCATTATTTTTTTGAACATATCTACAATCAATCTCCTTTGTATTTTAATTACTTTCATTTGAAATTTTTAATGTAATCGTATTGTAATAATATTGTAATATTTATTTTTTTGCAAAGAGATTACTTGTCCAATTTCCGTAGTTTCTTTTCTCTTTTAAAAGTATATCTCCTTTTTATTTAATTTATCTCTTTTTTTCATTAATATTTTTAATATGTACTTCTTTATCAGTGATACCAGATGTATCCTAAATTTTACAAAAATATGCTTTAAGGACGTTCCTTTTTTTATAAAAATAGAAAAAAGAAACGTCCCTATTCACATTATTGTTGTAATTCTGTTTTAACTGTACTTATTTCTGTTGTTGATGCTTTTTGTGCTGGCACATAATATCCTTTTGTTTGTGCTATTTTGAATAACTCATATTGGAAACTTTCATCATTGTTTCTAATTTGTTGGAATGTTTGTCTTAATTGCATATTTTCTGCTTCTGATATTGCTGTTTGATATGCTGTTAAATCTGCTTTTACTCCCCCTAAGATGTCATTTACCATTGTTTTTTCGTCCATTTTTCTTTCCTCCTTATTTTTTAAGTTTTTAAATTAGTTATTTAAAAATGTCATTAATTTTTGTTTTGTGTTTAACGCATCTTGTGCTGATTTAGAAAATAGTTGTTTTATTTGTGGGTCAACTGCTTGTGATGAATAAGTATTTAATTTTTGGTAAGCTGTCTCATGTGCTCCTATTAGATGTCTTAAATGTTGTAATTCGATTTGGTTTAAATCTGCCATTTTTATCCTCCTTTTTTTGTTATTCTTTACTTATTATTTCCAATTTTTTAAATCTTATACAATGACTTTATAAATTTCACAATAAAATCTTTGATTTTTCTATGCAACAAAAATGAGACAGTTCAGACCTGTCCCTACTGTCTCATATTATTTCTAAATTTGCATATTTTGCCATTAACCTTTTGTGCCCTGCTTTGTCGAAGTTTATGTCCACTTTTAAGTCTTCACCTTCTGGTTCGACTAAGTTTATTGTTCCTTCTCCAAATTTTTTGTGGAATACTCTTACTCCTGCTTCATATTGTGATAAGTCTATTTCTTTGCTGTTAGTTATTTTTTTGCCTAGGTTGTTTAAGAAACTTTCTGCTGTTCTAAATGCAAAGCTACTACTTTGTTTTGCAGCCATTACTGGCTCTTTTTCATTTATTTTGTATGTTTTTATGTTACTATTATTTTTGCTTCCATAACTCCATGTATAAGTTGAATCTTTGAACATTGTTTCTTTGTTTGTTGTAGTTCCAAAGGCTTCTTCATATCCTTCTAATAATTCTTGTGGTATTTCTTCTAAGAACCTAGATACTGGATTATAACTTGTTGACCCAAATATTGTTCTTTGTCTACTACAAGTTAAGAATAGATTTTCTTTTGCTCTTGTTATTCCTACATAACATAAACGTCTTTCTTCTTCTAGTTCTTTTGGCTCCATTATTGATTGGTATCCTGGGAAAATCCCTTCTTCCATTCCTATTAAGAATACTACTGGGAATTCAAGCCCTTTTGCGCTATGTAGTGTCATAAGTGTAACTGATTCTTCTTGCTCTTCTATGTTGTCTAAATCACTAGATAGTGTTATTCCTTCTAAAAATTCGCTTAATGTGTTTTCTGCAAATTCTTCTTCAAATTCTATTGCAACTGTTAAAAATTCGTCCAAGTTTGCTACTCTATTTTGTGCCTCTATTGTGTTTTCTTGCTCTAAAGCTTTTGTGTATCCTGATTTTTTTAAGGTTAGTTTTATTAGGTCTGATATGTTCATTTTGTCCTTTTTTTCTTTTAGTTCTTCTATTATGTTAATGAATTCTCTTGAGTTTAAGAATACTCTATTTAGCCCATATTCGTCTGATTTTTTTATTATTTCATACATTGATGTTTCTTGTGTGTTTGCTAGTTGTTCTATTTTTTCTAGGCTTGTCTTTCCTATTCCTCTTTTTGGCTCATTTATGATTCTTTTTAAACTTAAATTGTCATTGCTGTTTTGAATTAGTCTTAGGTATGCAATGATGTCTTTGATTTCTTTTCTTTCATAGAATTTTAGACCACCGACAATTTTGTATGGTATGTTTTCTCTTCTTAAGATGTCCTCTATTGCTCTTGATTGTGTGTTCATTCTATATAATATTGTGAAGTCTGAGTATTTATAGTATTCTTCTCTTTTTAGGTGCTCAATTTGTTCTACTATGTATGCTCCTTCGTCATATTCATTGTCTGCTTGATAGACAGATGGCAAGTTTCCTTCATCATTTTGTGTCCATAGTTCTTTTTTGTATTTTACTTCATTGTTTTTTATAACACTATTTGCAGCTTTTAATATGTTTCCAGTACAACGATAGTTTTGCTCTAGCTTGATTATTTTTGTTCCTGGAAAGTCTCTTTCGAAGTTTAATATGTTAGATATGTCTGCTCCTCTAAAACTGTAGATTCCTTGGTCGTTGTCTCCTACAACTGTTATGTTACCATTTTTTGAGGCAAATAATGTTATTAATGTAAATTGCGCTTTGTTTGTGTCTTGGTATTCGTCTACTAGCACGTATTGGAATTTGTTTGCGTAATATTCTAATATGTCTGGGTTTTCCATCATTATTTTTATTGTGTAGTTTATTATGTCATCAAAGTCTATTGCATTGTTTTCTTTTAACCTTTTTTGGTATAGTTCATATACTTTTGCAATTTTTTCTTTCCTGAAGTCTCCGTGTTGCTCTGCTTGTGTATTGCATTGGTTCTAACATTTCGTTTTTAGCATTGCTGATTTCTGATAGTACACTTCTGTCTGTGTATAGTTTGTCGTCTATGTTTAACTCTTTTAGACATGTTTTTACTAATGATTTTTGGTCTGTTGTGTCAAATATTATAAATGATGAGTCAAAACCTATTCTGTCTATAAATCTTCTTAATATTCTAACACAAATAGAGTGGAATGTTCCCATCCATATGTCTTTTGCTATGTCTCCTACTAGGTTTGCAATTCTTTCTTTCATTTCGTTTGCAGCTTTGTTTGTGAACGTAATTGCTAAAATGTCCCATGGTTTTGCTCCTTTTTCTCCAATTAGATATGCTATTTTGTGTGTTAGTACTTTTGTTTTTCCACTTCCAGCTCCTGCAATTACTAGACATGGGCCTTGTGTGTTTATTACTGCTTCGTATTGTTTGTCATTTAATCCTTCTAATATGTTTTGCATTTTTTCTTCCTTCCTTTTTTGTTATGTTAATTTTAGTATGGTTTTATGTGTATTTATTCTATTCGTTTTTCAAATGTATGTTTGTATTTTACTATATTTGTTTTTAAATTGCAAGTGATTTTTGTTTTTTCTTATAATCATTTTTATATCTGAATTGGTAATAACTTGTGTTATTATTTTTCTTTTATTTATATAATTGTTGCAAATATTCCGATTAAAAATCCTAACATGTTACCCAATGCTGTCATTCTTCCATGATATAGTTTGTTTGCTTCTGGTACTAGTTCTCCTGATACAATATATAACATGGCTCCGTGCTGCAAAACTTAAACATATGGCAATAATTTCTTGTGATATAGCTCCTATAATTGCTCCAAAAAAAGCTCCTATTCCTGTGGTTATTCCAGATAATATAACATAAAATATGACTTTTGATATTTTCATTCCCCCACTTTTCATTGGTACTGCCATTGATATGCCTTCTGGTATGTCATGTAAACAAATTGCTATTGCTAAACTTAAACCGAGTTTCATTGAGGCTTCAAATCCAGAACCAATTGCTAATCCCTCTGGAAAGTTATGGATTGCAAGTCCTATTGATACTATAATTCCTGTTTTTAATAGTGTATTATTTCCTTTATCAAATTTTGTGTTTTGGTTGAATTTTTTCTCTACTAATAAGTCACAAAATATCATTGCAATAATTCCTATTACAATCCCTATTATAATTGTTGCAATTGAGCTTATCCCTAAAGCTTCTGGTATTAAGTCAAAACATATTACTGACATCATTAATCCGAGAAGCAAATGATAGTATAAAACTTAAGAATTTATTAGAGTGTTTTTTTATTATTACTCCTATAATTCCTCCGTATTGTTGTTCCAAATGTGCCAAAAAATAAACCTAATAAGGTGGTTTTTAATATATCGTTCATTGTTAAACTCATTCCTCCCCAAGGAAAAAATCAGTCGAAAAAGTTGTAGTTGTTTTTCAACCTGCTCTCCTTTGTTTTAGTTTATTTCTTTTTGGCTTGAATTATTCTAATTTGGAACTATTTTCAAATCTTATACAAACACTTTTCATAAAATTTGATTTTTTATGTAAAACATGATATAATATTTAGTAATGCAGAAATGCAGAAAAATATTTCTTTAAGGAGGAACAAAAAATGCGGAAAAAATTCTTAGCAATGGCTATTGCCATTGCAACCGTATGTAGCACTGCCAACATGGAGGCGTCTGCCACCTATACTGAAACCGAGGTTTGGAACTATCAGTCCTCACCTGAGGATTGGTCACCCAGTTTTTATTATTACTGGGGAGAGGTTCTTAATCCCTGTTTGGGACGAGTAATTGGTCCCAGTGGGGAGGAAACCTACTATAACTTCCCAATGGAGGAGGTTATAAGCATCATGAGAAATGAAGGTTTCGATTACACATACTGGGTTCGTGAGGACGGTTGCAAGATGTATGGTAACTACATCATGCTAGCTGCCGACCTCAGCATCCGACCGAGGGGGACAATTCTAAAGACCTCCCTTGGTTTGGGAATTGTGTGTGATACAGGGGAATTCATATACAGTAACCCCTGGCAGATTGACATCGCGACTTCATGGTAGGAGTGCTTTTCTCCAAGAGCTTGAGAGCTTTATGTTCTCAAGCTCTTTTATGTCAAAAAATAGGATTTGGAGGCCGTCCCCAAATCCTATTTTCTTTTTTTCATTATTATAGCAATACCGATTAATATTAGTGTTATTAGTACAATTATTATAGATATTTTTTCGTTTAGACCTGTATGTAAGCTAATTAGTACACTTGCTGTGCTTTCTGGCTCATTATTTTTGCTGTCTGTTGCTGATTGATTTATATATCCAAATTCGTTTGTACTTCCTTCTAATGTGGCTATGTTCTTTTTCTCTCCAAAGTTGAATTCGCTATTTTTCCATTTTAGTGTAATTCGTACTTTTAGGCTTTCTCCTATTGCAAGTTTTTTGTCTTTGTATTTGTTACATTCTGCAACAGAACCATTTAGTTCCCACATTCCTTTTTCTTTTTCTACATATTCTAGTCCATTTGGTATTTTGTCTATTATTTTTCCAACTGTTCCTTCTAGTTCTCCTATGTTTTTAACTTCTATTACATAGTCTAATTCTACATTGTAGTTTTTAAGTTCTTTGCTTTTTAATTCTATTTTGGCTAAATCTTCTGGTTTTGGAGATGCTATTAATTTTCCATTTATGCGTATTGCTTCTAATGCTTTACTTATGTTCATGTTAAATATTAGTTTTCTATTGTCTATTATTTTTTTCGTTTCTTCTTTTTTGTCTTGTATTATTAAGTCTTGTACTTCAATTTGTTTATATCCTACTGGCACTTCTTCTTTTATTATGTATTCTCCAACTGGTAGTCTCTTAATAATATATCCATCTTTTGTTTCTTCTATTGATTGAATTTTATCTTCTGTACTTGCTACCACTTTATTTGTGTCTTTTTGAATTACTTGAATTTTTACTCCTGTTATTAGTTCTTTTGTTTCTTCATCAATTACTTTGATAAGGGTTTTGCTTATTGCTTGCTTAATTAGTGTTTCTTGCCATGTGTTTGTGTCTTTTACTTCTATGTCTATTTTTTGTTTTTCTACATAGCCTTTTTCATATGGTATTTTGGTTTCTACTATTTTGTATTTTCCAACTGGTAGCCTTTTTATATAATAAGCTCCTTTTTTTCGTTCAATATTTGTTTCAACCTTTCCATTTTCGTCATTTATTTCTATTTCTACCCCTTCTAATAATTCTTTTGTTTCTTCGTCTATTACTTTGATTAGTATTTTACTAATCTCTTGTTCTATTATTTCCTCTTGCCATTTACTTGTATCTTTTACTTCTATTTCTTTTTCTTGTTTTATAACATATCCTTTTTCATATGGTATTTTAGTTTCTACTATTTTGTATTTTCCAACTGGTAGCCTTTTTATTGTATAATTTGCTTCTATTTCTTCTTTTTCTTCTTTTTCTTCTTTTGTATTGGTTATTTTCTCAATATCTGCTTCTACTTTTCCATTTTCATCATGTATTTCTATTTCTACATCTTCTAGTAATTCTTTTGTTTCTTCATCTACTATTTTAATAGATGCTTTACTAATTTCTTGCTCAATCACTGTCTCTTGGAATTCGTTTGTGTCTTTTACTTCTATTTCTACTTCTTGTTTTTCTACATATCCTTTTTCGTAAGGTATTTCAGTTTGTACTATTTTATAATGTCCAATTGGTAATTGTTTTATTTTATATGTTCCTTTTTCTTCTCCTTGCTCTATATTGGCTTCTACTTTTCCATTTTCATTATGTATTTCTATTTTTACTCCTTCTATAAGTTCTTTTGTTTCTTTATCAACTATTTTGACTAGTGTTTTACTAACTTCTTGTTCAATTACCGTTTCTTGCCATTGGTTTGTGTCTTTTACTTCTATTTCTACTTCTTGTTTTCCTATATATCCATTTTCATATGGTATTTTGGTTTCCACTATTTTATAGTGTCCTACTGGTAGTCTTTTAATTATAAATGTTCCTTTTTCTTCCCCTTGTTCTATATTGGCATTAACTTTTCCATTTTCATTGTGTATTTCTATTTCTATTCCTTCTAATGCTTCTTTATTTTCTTTGTCTACTACTTTTACTAAGGTTTTTGTTATTCCTTGTTCAATAACCATTTCATGCCAATCTTCCATGTCTTTTATTTCTACTTCTTTTTCTTGTTTTACGACATAACCATTTTCATATGGTATTTTGGTTTCTATTATTTTGTAATGTCCAAATGGCAATTTTTTAATTATGTATGTTCCTTTTTCTTCTCCTTGTTCTATATTTGCTTCTACTTTTCCATTTTCATTGTGTATTTCTATTTCTACACCATCTATATGTTCTTTTGTTTCTTCATCTTGTATGTTGACTTTTAGTTTTGTTGGTAAACTTTTAATAAGGATTACATTACTTCCTATCATTTCTGTATATTTTTCGCTTATTATAATTTTTCCTAATTTTGTTATACTAAAATGAATGTCTTCTCCTGTTGCATATCCACTTATTGGTGTTTTTTTGATTGTTAGTTGTTTTTCTACTGGTAATCCTTCTATTTCATTTACTTTTTCTAATTTGTCTATGGTGTATATTATGTTGTCTTCTTCTAGTATTTCAATTTTAGCACCTATTAAACTATTTCCTAGCTCGTCTACATTTTTTATTTGAATATTTGTTAAATTTCCTTCAAATTCTTTTTCTACAAGAACTTCTGCTTCTCCTGTTAATGTTGTTGCATCTAGTTCTATTTCTTCTAATGTTGCTGTATAACCTCTTGGTATTTCTACTTCTTTTAAATAATATTTTCCTAGTGGAATATCTTTATTTTTTTGTGCTGATATTTCAATACATCCTTCTTCATCTGCTCTTATTTTAGTGATTAATGTATCTGCTTTTAATGTTTTTGCTTGTCCTTCGTCATCTTGATATATTATATTTTCTCTTGTGTATAATTCGTATAGTCCACCTGGTATTTGTTGTTTAGTTTTGCTGTCTTTATGATATACTTTTATTTTGACTTTTTGTCTTTGTTCTTCTATTGTTACTGCACTTTCGACTACTGGTTCTTCTTGTGTGTTGTTTTTTATGGTAACTTCTTCTGTTGTGTCTTTTGTTGCAAATCCTAATGTTTGTTGTTTTTGCCTGATTTCATATTTTCCTTGTGGTAAGTTTTCTAATATGGCCTCTTTGGCTGTTAGGAATTCTCCCATAATAGCACCTTTTTCATATAAAATGTTTTCATGACCATCTTGTGTTATAATGTTTTCCTTAACTATTAGTTCATACACACTTCCCATTACATTTCTTTTACTATAAGAAATTTCTGCCTCTTCTTCTTTTTCTTCTACATTGCTTAGGAATTCACCATTTGTTGAAAGTTTTATGTTTCCAACTACTGGTTCATTGTTTTGAGTTGCTACTATAATATAGTCTCCTGTATTTTTGTCAATATGATATGTGATGTCACTTCTTACATTTATTTTTAGTTGCTCTCTTGGTCTTTTTTGTATTTGACCATCTTTAGAAAATCCTTCTTCTCCTGTTTTTACATAACCATTTGGTGCTGTTATTTGTTCAAGAATATATTCTCCTATCTCTAATTTCATTGGTGTTTCTATATATCCATCATTTCCTACAACAAATGGTGTTTCTCTAGTTCCATAGGTTATGTTTCCTTCTTGATATGTTTGTAATTCGTTTGTTTTTGCATTTTTTATTACATATTCAGAATGATTATTTATAATGTTTTGAGTAGTATTTGCATCTTTTACGTAAATTTTCAACTTTGTTCTAAAATTCTTGTCTATAACAAATCCTAAATGTTGTGGCTCTTCTGAGTCTTCTGCTACTTGTACTATAAATGGTGTTACATTATCTTGTTTTCTTGGTACACTAGTTTCTATTATTATATATTCTCCATAAGCTAATCTTGGACTTTGCATATGTCCTTCTGCATCAGTTCTAATTTCTGCTATATTATTATAATATCCCTCTTCTGTGTATTCTCTTGCTGTTTCTTCTTGTATTTGATATGGATGATATACTTCTTCATCTCCTTCTATTTGTACTGAATCACCTTCTGCTTTTTTGATTTTATAGTAATATTCTATTATGTCTGATAATTGATATGAACCATCTTCATTTTCTTTGGATTTTAATTCTATTTTGGCTTGTTCATCTTTTAGTTCATATGTGTCTAATGTTTTTCTTGTTATTTTGCCTTCTTTTACAATGCTTAAATTACTTATTTGATAGATTGAAAATCCTGCATTTTTTAGTTTTTCTCCATTTTCTCCTGTTTTATATAATTCAAATGGTTCTTTTTTTACTTCTAGTTTTATGTCTATGTTTTTCTGTATTTTAGCTATATTTTCATTTTCATAACTTAAGTCAATATCATATCTAGTTTCTTGCTTTTGGTATCCTTTTGGATTTTGTATCATTTTTACATAATATTTACCTGGCTCTAAGTTTTGCCATTGTATTTTTCCTTCTGAATTTGAGTTTTGTGTTTGTACTAGTTCGTTCTTTTTATAGATTAACCCTGGCTCCCCATATCTTGTTTTTACTCCATCTGCATAATATATGTCTTGTGCTGCATAAATTCCATAGATTGCTTCTTCTAAGGTTGCATCACCTTGTGGAGCTCCACCAGTTTTGCTATCTTTTAATTGTACTAATAAATCAGCTAATGTTCTGATATTTTCAAATCTATCAGCTTCTATGTTGCCAATTTCTATAGTACCTTCGTTTTGACCTTCTTCACTTTGAATCCACTCAATCATGTCTATGTCATAATGTTCTTTTTGCATTTCAGCTCCAAAATCTCCATAATATCCTTCTGGTGAAGTTGTTTCTATAATTCTGAATTTACCTTCATTTTTTTCTGTTACATATATCCAATTACTAGATAAGTATGTATAATTTTCTTGTTGTTCCATAGTTACATTTGCATTGTCAAATGTGTTAGTTTCTTTATTCCATTCATATACTGTGAATTCTGCCTTATGTTTTATTCTATTTTTAGTTTCACTATCAATTTTGTTAATATATATTTTGGTTTTCCATGGTTCATTTTCTATTATACCATTTTCTTGTTTAAATCCTTCTGGTTGCCTTACTTTATACTGTATAGTATAATCTTCATTATCATAATCTACAGATACTGTGTAGTTTTGAGTTGTTACTTGGTCTAATACATAGTCCATTTCAAATCCAAGTTCTTTATGATATTGTGGTGTTTTGGTTTCTACTATTTTGTATCTTCCTTGTGTGGTTATGTTCCAACGATAGTCTTTTGATGTGTATATACCATCTTGGTCTGTATCTGTTATTTCTTCTACTTCGACATATTGAGCACCATCCCATTCATATAGTGTAAATGTTGCGTTACTCAAATTTTCTCTGGTGATACTATCTTTTTTTGTGAATTGTATGTGTGCTTCTGGTAATTGATTTGTTACTTGTAATTGCCCATTTGCTTGACTTACATCTCCTATGTAAATTGCTGTATTTTTTCCTCTATAATCTTTTAGATTTCCTACATAGTTTAGTTGATATTCATAATCTCCAATTTCTTTTAATGTTCCTTCTAAATAAATTGTTAATTTATCACTTGCTTGTGTTTCTGGTAGTTTTATTGTCATGATGTTTTCTTCTATAGTGTATGGCATTATGTTTTCTTTTAATTGTATATTTACTGTTTCTAAGTCAATTTGAAGTTTATTGTCTATTTTTAAAGTTACTTCTCCATTATGAATTCCAACTTGTTCCCTGTTTTCAGAATTAGCTTGCAATGTAGCTTGTATTGCTACTTTTCCGTTTTTTAAAAATTGATTTTGAAAACTGTCTTTTGGATTTATTTCAATTTTACTTTCATATTTTGGTAAAATTAGATTGTTTGTTATGTCATAATTATTTATGATTGTTTCATACCCATCTATTTGTGTTTGTTCTATTCTAAAGATATATGGAGTTCCATTATCATCACATTCTCTTGTTTGGAAAGTATAATTTGTTTTTGTTTCTATTTGTTGCTCTGCTACATATTGTTCTTCTATTTCTTCTGTTTTTCTATATAGTTTTACAATTCCACCTCTTGCATTATATTTATTATTTTCATCATTCCATGTAACTGTGCTTATTATGTCAATTTCTAAGTTTACTACTTTTTCTTCTACTTTTGAAATATTTCCTGCAACATCTCTTACCCATATGTAATATGTTCCATTTTTATCTACTTGAAAAATATTGCTATTTTGGAACTCTGTAGGTTGTGTATCTTCTGTTGTTATTTGATACCCGTTTATTCCTGAACCTACTTTTTGCAATTTCTCATTAATATCATTTGCTGTTATTGTTATAGTTGTTGTTTTTTTGTTTTCACTTATGTTTTGTTGTACATTGGTTATTGTTGGTTTTGTATTATCTATTTTATTTAATGTTACATCTTTTATTGCTATGTTTCCAACTTTGTCTGTTACGTATACTTTTATGGTTTTATTATCATATACATCTCCTACCATGTTATATATTCTTTTAAATTCATTATTGATTTTTGGTATAGTAATTATATCCTTTTTGTCTAATCCAATATTTACAATATCAAAGGCATCTGTTGCTTTTACTGTTAATGCTTTTGTTCTTGCCCATGTATTGTTGTCAATATTTACTGATGTTGTTACTACTGGACTTTTACTGTCTAAATATGATATTTGCATTGGTATTAATGAAGAACCATATCCAACTGAATCTACTGCTTGTATATAGATATTTTTACTTCCTTTTACTTCTGTTAAAATATTAACGTTTCCTTGCCATAAAGTGTTTGCTCCAGAAGTTCCTGCAACTTTTGTTAATGGCACATATGTTTCTCCATTTCCTTGTGGTAAAATGGTTTTTTGGTCTGAATCATAAACTCTAACTTTTATTTGGTTTTTTGAATATTGTTGTGGATCTTTAAATGTTACCATTACACTTGCTTGTGATGATGGATTACTAGCTGTTCCATTTCCATTTACTTTCCAATATCCATTACTTGTAACATTGTTACTATATCCATATGCTGTTGGAGCAGTATCATCTGTAAGTGGTGAATATGCTCCACAGGTTATGCTTCTTTGTATTAATGCAGAACCAGATTTATTGTTTGAAAATGTTACAACTCCTGAATAACCATAACTTACTTTAGTTTGAGTATCTGCTTTTGTAAGTACCCATGGTGCTGTTGAATTTGTTGCTGTAAATCCTGGTTCTGTGTTTACTGTTACTGATGTTCTTGTTACACTTCCATTTTTCTTTGTAAAAGTATCATAAACTGTACCTAATTTTACTTTTCCTTTACCTAAAACACTATGTCCTCCACATCTTGCAGTTTGTCCTTCTGCTAAACCAGCTCCTGTATAACATCTATACCATGTATTTGCTTCATATTCTTCATTTCCTGTATAATTAGCCCCACATAAATCACAGTGTGTTTTTATTCCATCTGTATAACTTACCACATGTTTATTGCTAGAGTCATAACAATCGTAATTATGGTATAGTTCTGCCCCTGGATAAGAATGTCCTGTATGCAAAATAGTCATTGCTGTATATCCCCAACCAGATGTATGTGTGCTATATCCTTTAAATTCTGTAACCAATTGTTGAAATTGTGCATTTGTGGCTTTTTGATATTTTTCTCTATATCCATATAATAAATGGTTGCTTGGAATTGTATTTTTAGCTGGTAAATAGTTAATAAATTCTGCCAATGTTGGTGTAGTATCCCCACTTATATATCTTGCCAAAATGAACGCTTCGTCAAATACAAGATGTCTACCACAATCCCCTTCTGAACCTAAAATAGTTTGAATTGTTCCTTTTGTTCCATAACTATCTCCAAAAACTGGTCCTCCCATAAATACCCAACCATATCCGTCTCCATCTGGGTCTGACCATGTATAAGGTTGCCCTCCTGGTGTAGCTGGATAACTAATAGATTTGAATTCTTGATGTGTTATTTGCTTAACATCAGATAGCTTGACCTCCATCCCACGATAATTTAATCTTTGGCTTACTGCATAATTTTCATATCTACCATGTAATACAACTTGTGGCTTAGATTGATAGCCACAAGTACAAACTTCACGATATGCATAATTATAATAGGTGTTTGCACATAGTGTTTTGCTTCCTCCATTGCCTTCTAATTTGTGTGCTGTTTTGCCTGTTGTTGTTTGACAAATATTACATTGTTGCCAATGGTAAAATTGATCATACTTAGTTTCCCATATGTGTGTATGATCTACTGGCGTTCCTGGCTGAAAATTACCTAGGTCTAATGTAGTTTCTGTTTCTGAATTTGCAGATAAGGTGCTTGTTTGTTCAACAATTATTATTAATGGAAGCATTATAGCTAATATTAAAAATAATCTTAAAATGATTGAACTTTTTTTCCACAATTTCATTGCTATTTCACCATCTTTCTTAATTTTTTTGTTTCTAATATTTATTATACTTTAATTTTAAAAAACTTCAATATTCCTTTTTTGTTTCTAAATTCTTCTGTTTCTAATGATTTAGGGATATTTAGTTTCTACTTTCAGTTACAATTGCTTTATATTTTTTTGTCTTTTTGATTACATTTATAGTAGTTTTTCTAGGGATTTTAATGTTTTGTTTGTTTTATGTTGATATTTTACTTTTGTGTCCATTTTTCTTAAGTCTTAATATCTATGTAATAAGAATAAAAATCAAAAGTTAAAGAAGATTTAAGTTGAACAAATTGAAAAAGTGTAGTATAATATCAACGAAGTTTTTTATACAAGGAGAATGATGTATGTTTGAAAAGTTAGAAGCTGTAGAAAAAAGGTATGAGGAATTAACAAAATTAATTGCAGACCCAAAAGTCATCGAAAATCAGTCAGAGTGGCAAAAACTAATGAAAGAACACGCTAGCATAGAAGATATTGTTATGAAATTTAGAGAATATAAAAAAGTAAAAGAAGGAATGCAAGAAGCAGAAGAATTAATGCAAGACCCAGAAATGAAAGAATTAGCAGAACAAGAATATTATGATAGTAAAGAAAAGCTACCTAAAATAGAAGAAGAATTAAAAATTTTATTAATCCCAAAAGACCCAGATGATGATAAAAATATCATGTGTGAAATTAGAGCAGGAGCAGGTGGAGAAGAAGCTGCTTTGTTTGCAGGAACTTTATTTAGAATGTATACTATGTATGCAGAAAAGAAACGTTGGAAATTAGAAGTTCTAAATGAAAATGAAACTGGATTGGGTGGTTATAAGGAAATATCATTTATGATTACAGGAAAAGGTGTTTATAGTAGGCTAAAGTTTGAAAGTGGTGTTCATAGGGTACAAAGAGTTCCAGATACAGAAAGTAGTGGAAGAATTCATACATCTACTGCAACTGTTGCTGTTTTACCTGTAGTTGAAGATGTTGAAATAGAAATTAATCCAGCTGACATCAAAATGGAAGTATTTAGAGCTTCAGGTGCTGGTGGTCAACACATAAATAAAACCTCATCTGCTGTAAGACTTATTCATGAACCAACAGGAATTGTAGTTGAATGCCAAACAGAAAGATCTCAATTTCAAAATAAAGATAATGCTATGAAAATGCTAAGAACTAAACTATATGAAATAGAAAAGGAAAAACAAGATAGTGAAATAGCAAATAGTAGAAAAACTCAAGTTGGTTCAGGAGATAGAAGTGAAAAAATAAGAACTTATAATTATCCTCAAGGAAGAATTACAGACCACAGAATTGGAATGAGTATTTATCAAATGGAAAATTTCCTAAATGGTGATATTGATGAAATGATAGATAATTTAATTGCTGCAGATAGAGCAGAAAGATTAAAAGGAGAAGATAATTAAAAAAAATAATAAATTCCAGCTCAATAGAGTTGGAATTTGTTATTTTTATTCTAAATTAATTAAATTTATTGGTAGTTCTAATTTTTCTAATATTTCTTTTTCACGATTTGTACAAGTAAATATTATAATTTGATATTTATTAAATCTTTTTTCTAAATATTTTAAAATATTTTCTAGTCTTTCTTTGTCATAATAAGCAAATGCTTCATCTAAAATAATTGGCATTTTTTCTTCTGATAATTTTTCTGCCATGGCTAATCTTAATGATAAATATAATTGGTCAATTGTTCCTATACTTAATCGAGATACAGGCATATAATTTCCACTTTCTAATTCTACAACTAAACCTGTATCATCATTTAACTTTACTTTAGTATATTTTCCATCTGTAATTTCAGAAATGGATTTAGAAAGTTCCTCTGTAAATTTAGGGGTTACAGTGTTTTTCATTTTCTCATAAGAACTACCTAAAATTTCTTTTGCTAAGTTCATACTTTTTTCTAAGTTTTTTAGGTTTACCATTTTTTCTTTATTGTTAACCATTTTTTCTTCTATATTTGATAAATTTTCTAGTTTTGGTTCTATGTTTTTGTCATCTAATAGTAATGTATGTAATCTAATTCTTTTATCATTTATTTTATTTTCTAAATTTTGTATTTCGTAATTTATATTTTCTAAATTATTTATTTTATTTTTTTCTATTTTTTCAGAATAATTATTTTTTATTTCTAAATTAAATTCATTTTCTAATTTTTCGATTTCTTTTTCTAATTCTTTTTCATTTTTTTCTAATATATTTTTTTCATTATTTAAATTATTTATTTCAAAATCTATTTTTTCCATTTCTTTTTTTATATTTTTTTCTTTTCTATTTATTTTGTTTTTTAAAAATATACAAAAAATCAAAACCATTGGTACTGTAAGGGCAAAAATATAATTAAAATATTTGTTTTTTATAATTATAAATTGAAAAATATTTATTAGAATAGTTATTAAAAAAATAATTATTGCTATTTTATTTAATTCGCTTTTTCTAAAATTAATTTTTTTATTTTTTTCAAATGTATTTTTATTTTCTATTTTTATTTTTTCTATTTTATTTTTTATTATATTTATTTTTTCTTTATTTTCATTTTTTAAATCTATTTTTAAATTTATTTTTTCTTTTTCTATTTTTTTATTTTCATAAATTAATTTTATTTCTTTTAAATTTTTATTTTCGTTTTCTAATTTTTCTATTTCTTCATTTAATTTATTTTTATCTTCTTCTATTTCATATTTTATATCTTGATATTTTTCTAATTCGCTTTTTTCTTGTTCTAATTTTTGAATTTCTTTTTCAAGTATGTTAATTGGCTTTTCCCTAGATCTTTCTGTTCCTATTTCATCAAGTTTTCTTCTATCTATTCTGTCTATTGCTCTTTTAAATGATACGTTGTCTTCTCCTGTTCCTACTAGATTGGCAATTTTTTGTATTAATATATTTTGTTCTTGTTTTTCTAATTTTACCTCATTTTGATTTACTAATATTGTAGATAAAAATAATGCTTCATCTACTTTGGTTTGCTCATAAAAAAATTCATTTCCTTTATTTTTGTCAATATTAAATTCTTTTGAGATGTCTTCCATTTGTTCATTAAATATTTTTGGATTTTTCTTTCTGAAATCTCTATATATTTCAAATTTTTCTTGATTATCTAATTTGTATTCTAGTTTTCCTGAAAATTCTTCCCCTATCCATGGAGTGTATCTTTCGAAATCTGATATTTCTTTTCCATTTTTGTTTTTAGATATTCCATAAAAACAATTTGTGATAAAATTTAATAATGTTGATTTTCCAGCTTCATTTTTTCCATAAATTAAATTAATACCTTTTTTTAATTCTATTTCTTTTTCTTTTAGTTTTCCATAATTATTAATTTTTAATTTATTAATTTCCAAAAAATCCCCTCCTTCTTCTTTTTCTATGTAATATTAATTTATAAAATTATTATTCTAATGCCTCTAATCCAATTTCTATTGCTTTTTCAATTATTTCTTTTTCTTGCAATTCATCTGGTTTTAATTGATTTAATTTTTCAAGCATTTCTGTTGCAAATAGACCTTTTAAAGTATTTTCATTTGCTATTTTAGATAAATCATATGGTATTTTTGTTTTGTCTTTTATTTTTATTATTCTTTCGCTTTCCATATATTTTAATATTTCATATTTGTTAATTTCAAAATTTCTATTTCCAATTAATATTATTTTTATATATTCGTTTTTTTGTATTTTTAGATTATTTATTTTTTCGATTAATTCTTCTTTAGATAATGTTTGTGTTATATCTAATTCTATTTCTTTAAATTGTTCGTTGTCTAGTGGTATAAATTCTGTTTTTAATTTCCCTTTTTGTAGTTCTCCTACTATTATTCCATGTTCTCCTAATTCATCAAATCCTAGGGAAATCGTAGAACCTGGATATACTATGTTTGTTTGGTCTTCTTTTTTGTGAATATGCCCTAATGCTATATAGTCAAATTGCTTTTCTTGTAATACTTTTCTTGAAATGGAATTATATTGTTTTTCTTCTATTGATGCTCCATCTAATGTTGCATGAAGTACTAATATATTGATTTTGTTTTGGTTGTCTATTTGTAAGTTTTCTATACCACAATTTGTACAATAAAAATCGTCAAATCCATACCCATATATATTTATTTCATCATTTTCTACCTTTTCAAATTTACTAGAAAATATTTTTACATTTTTATTCCAATTAAATTTTTGATAATAGGAATTCTTTATATTTGGGTCATGATTTCCTGGACTGATAAATATTTTTGTATTTGGTATTTCTTGAAACAAGTTGTTTATATATTGAATTGTCGATAGTTTAACATATTTATGTTCATATAAATCACCTGAAATAAATAAATATTCTATATTGTTTTGTTTTATGTATTCAATTGCTTTTTTGAATGTTTTTCTTTGTTCTAGTCTTCTTAAGTCCCCTAATATATCTTTATCAGAAAGTTTTATAAAAGGACTGTCAAAGTGCATATCTGCTATATGTGCAAATTTCATTTTTACCACGTTCTTTCTATGTTTTTTGAGTTCATGCAATTATTTTACTATATTTATTTTGTTTTTGCAATAGATTTTACGAAAATATTTTCGGTTTTTGGGTATTCTATTTTCTACACAATTCTAATAGGGACACATCAATAAAGATGTGTCCCTTATTTTAGCAAAATAGTAAATGTTTTAGGTTACATAAAAATGTCCCAAAAGAAACGTCCCCAACACGACATTAATCTATTGGCCCAAATAGTTCATCAAATTTGGCTTCTAGTTCTTTTTGTAAATCATATATGTCGCTATCGTCTTGTGGTAATATTGGCGCATCTTCATCAAACATTTCTAAGTCATGTAATGGTGATTCTAGTTTGTTTTCACTACTACTACTATTTGGTGATGGTTCTGATTTTTCCTTTTTTTGAGATGTGCTTGTTTCTTTAAAGCTTTCTAGTGGTTCGTCGTCAAATAGGTCGTCTAAAGATTCTACTTTTAAGTCTGCTACTTGTTTGCTTTTGTCTTTTTCTTCTACATATGGGTTATATGGGTTGTATTTTCTCCATACTCCTCTGTCTTTTTCACCAATGTCATTGTGACTTATTTCAAGTACTGCCATTTTTTTTGCCATTGGGTGTTTGAAGTAATAGAATTTTTTGGCTTTTACTGGTTTTACTCCTTTTTCGAAAATTATACAGTCGTCGTCTTCCATTCTACGAAGTTCGTCTGGTGTCATTAATGCTCTTGCCATTACTTGGTCTGATACGGATTTTCCTGTTTTCCAGTTTTGCCTGTCACGGTTGATTGATATGCTGTCTCTTTCTATTGTTTTTTCTCCTAATGCTTTTGAAAAATATTCTACTGTTTTGTATGAGTTGCTTCCTAAAAATAAGTGTGTGTCACAGTTACCCATGATTGTTTCGTAAGATTTTTCATATACTGCTTCTAATTGGTCTATGTTTTGTAAGATTACACTGAATGATATTTTTCTACTTCTTGATGTTGATATTTTTTTGTCAAAGTCTGGTATTTTTCCTATATTGGCAAACTCATCTAAAATGAAGAATGTTTGCTCTCTTAATTGTCCTCCATTTTGGTCTGCATAGTCATATAATTGTTGTATCATTTGTGAGAAGAATATTGTTAGTAAGAAGTCATAGGCTGTGTGTGTGTCTGATGATATAACATATACAGCTGTTTTTTTGTTTCCTATTTCTTCGAAGTTTATTGTGTCTGTTGATGTGAGTTCTGCAATTTCTTTTGAGTCGAATTTTCCAAGTTTTGATTGCAATGAACTTAATATTGAACCATAAGTTTTTTCTGGTGCTATTTCAATAGATTTATAGTACATTCTAGCTGGATGGTCATATGGTAATTGACTTATTAATTCTGTAAGTAAGTTACTTCCTCCATTGTTATTGGCTGCTCTTACAAGTTCTGCACAACTTGCTAGGTTTTGTTCTTCTTCTGGTCTTGTTGCTATTAAGTAGTATATTAATGCTTTTAATAGCATTTCTGCCATATCGTCCCAATATGGGTCTGATGTATTTCCGTCTGATTTTTGCCCTTTTACAACAGTGTTTGCTATTACGTCAACATCTAATTCTGATGCTATGTGCATTAATGGATTGTATCCATCACTATATTGTGGTCTTACTAAGTTTAATACTTTTATTTCATATCCTTGTTGTTTTAAATATCCTGCTGTTCTATCATAGAGTTCTCCTTTTGGGTCTGTAAATATATAAGAACCTAAACATTGGAATGCGTTTGGTATAGAGTATGATGCTGATTTACCAGAACCTGAACCGTCCTACTACTAGAACATTTACATTTCCTCGTTTGTCTACTGGTAAATAGTTGTTTTCTGCTAAGATTATTCCTTTGTTTTTGTTTAATATTCTATATTGTTCTCCCCCTTGACTCCAATCACTAGAACCATGCTCAATATCTGTGAATTCATTTTTTGGTGCTGACCTTACAAAACCAATGAAAAAGAATACTGAATATATTATTGTTGTTACTAATAATGTTGAAAAATAGTTGCTTGTTGCTCCTTCAGAAAATACTTTTCCAAATGTTTGAAGTGGCTGTCCTAATGATTCTCCAAATGTTTGGATAAATACTTCTAAGTCCATTTTTTCACTTTGTCCTGCTACATAGGAACTATGTGCAAATGGCGAAACAAATACTATGGCTATAAATATCCATAGTATTGCAAATATTATGAAGTTTTTTTTGTTTCTTTTTATTGCTCCTTCAATTTTATAATTCATGAAATCACCTACTCTTTTGTAGAACAAATGAAAAGCTTTATATTAACATAGTTGCTTTTTGTGAATTTGTTCGTATACCAAATTTGTGTAATAACTTTGTGTTTTTTATCTTTCTTCTTGTTCTTTTATGTTATTTATTCCTGCTTTGATATTTCTTCCATCTCTTAGTATTCTGTTACTAACTTTTCCATCTTTTCCTCTGCATTTATGTTTTGAAACTGCAAAAGTCATATTCATAGAGTCGTCTTTTGCATAGTTTATTGATACTCCTGATTTTAATGTATTTTTTGCTTTTTCTGGTGGCATTATTATTTTATTATTTTCTCCATTTGCTATAGTTTCCCCACCAACAAGATAATCATCATGATTTTTATTCATTCTTACAATCCTCCTCCATTCTCTTTTTTGTCCCTGATTTCAAAGGCAAAATAAGATTTGTATGGTTTTAACTTACATTTTCCTTTTACTTCATTTGTTTTTTCATCAAAATAAAGCGTAGGCTTTATTTCTTCTGTAGTTTCTGGGTCTATAATACAAATTGGTCTCTTTAAGTTTGGCGTGTATTGAAAATCTTTTATCTCAAATTCTTGCTCTTTATATAGGTTGTCAAATTTCATTGGTACTGGCTTTTTGCAAATTTTTACTTGGTCACCTTCTAATACTGCCATATTTACTACTACTTTTTCTTGTCCAAAAGACAAAATTACTAAGTGGTCTTCATCTTGAGATGGGTGGTCTATAAAAAATGTCTTTCTTTTCATTTCTCCTCGCAATTCTTCCATATAGTCTAGTCTTTCTAGTGTATATGGTGGAGCATCTTTTTGAAGTTCCTTTTGTGTTCTGTTTATTTGATAAACTACGGTATTAACCCCTTGTGGGTCTGTAATACTGAAATTTTTTCCTTCCCATTCTTCCATTTTCTACCTCTCTTTTCTATGATTCTAATCCATAGTTCGTCTTTTGTTACAACACTATAATTAATTATAGCTAATTTTGTTTAATTTGTCAACATAAAATCATGATATTTTTCCATTTCTAGGATTAAAATTTGATATTTCATTTAATTTTTCAAATATTGCTTTTTCTTGTTTTGTTAATTGCTTTGGTACTACTACTTTTATTTCTGCAATTAAGTCTCCTCTTATGCCATTAGTGTCTTTATAACCTTTGTTAGGAATTTTTATTCTTTCTCCAGTTTGGATTCCTTGTGGGATATATACATTGGTTTCGTCATCAATAGACATTACGTTAGCTTTTGCACCTAAGGCTGCTTCCCATGGTGTTAGCAATAGGTCTGTATATATGTCATTTCCTTTTAATTTAAAAGATTTACTATCTTCTATATTTATTTTTATTAATAAATCTCCATTTTTTCCGTCATTTTCGCTTGGCTTTCCTTGCCCAATTAGACGAATCTTTTCTCCATTTTGAATACCTTGTGGAATTGTAATTGAAAGATTTTTTATGTTTCCTTCTATTGTTCTTAAAGCAATCATTTTTTCTGCTCCATAGAAAGCTTCTTGTATTCCAACATTTATTTCTGTTTCGATGTTTTCACCTTTTATTGCTGTTTTATTGTAAACATTTTTTACTTCTTGTTCTACATTCCCTAAAAACATTGTAAATATTGTTCTTTCCCCTTTTCCAGAAAATGCTTTTTGTGCTTTTCCATAACGAGCATTCCATGTTCTGTCATATTTTCTTTTGGATGCTGGAACAGATAATATTTTGTATGCTTCATTTATGTCTTTGATTTTTTCTTCTGCTAGCTTGTCCCCTACGTTTAAGTCTGGATGGTGCTTTTTAGCAGCTTGCCTATAAGCAATTTTTATTTCTTCTATTGAAACATGGCTTGTTTCTAAGCCTAATATTTTATAATAATTTTTGAAAACCATTTTTAACATCCTTTTTTGTTTTTATAATTAGACACATTATATCACAAAATGAAAAAAAATCCATAGTTTTTATGGATTTTCTTAATTTTATAGAAAAATCAGAAATTTCTCTTATAACATGAGAAAAACTGAAATTATATTGTATTAGGGCTTTTCAATTTGTTTCTATATTGTTATTAATTTATCCAATAGTTCTGAATAATTAATTCCTGTTGCTTCAAATAATTTTGGGTACATACTAATTTTTGTAAAACCTGGTAATGTATTTATTTCATTTATATAAATCTGCTTTGTTTTTTCTTCTATAAAGAAGTCTACTCTTGACAACCCTTTACCACTAATTGCTTTAAATGCTTTTATCGCTTGTTTTCTGATTTCATCTGATAGTTCTTTTGCAATATCAGCAGGAATTTGAGTTTTTGATTGTTCATTTTCATATTTTGCTTCATAACTATAAAATTCTTCTGCTGACTTAACTTCTCCTACAACAGATGCAATTACTTCCTCTTTACCAAGCACTGCACATTCTACTTCTCTACCAACAATACCCTCTTCTATTAGAATTTTATTGTCAAATTCTGATGCGTGTTTTATGTATTGTTTTAATTCCTCTTTATTTCTTGCTTTATTCACTCCTACGCTAGAGCCTGAATTTGATGGCTTTATAAACATAGGATATTTAATTTTTGTTTCAACTTTTTTGGCAACTTCTTCTAATGTTAAAACTTCTTCATCAAAATTTTTATTAACATAAATATATTTATCATCATATTTGCGTATATATTCATATTTTGCTTGCTTTAAACCAGCTTTATCAAAAATGATTTTAGTATACACTTTATCCATTCCGACACTAGAGGCAAGTACTCCGACACCCTACATATGGTTTTTTTAACAACTCTAGTAACCCCTGTATTGTACCATCTTCCCCATATAATCCATGTAAAACTGGAAAGATAATATCTAGGTTTTGCAAATATTCTACAATATTTGTTATCTTTTCTTGACTTTGATTACCTTTATACCAATTTCCATCTTTGCTAATATAAATTGGATATACATCATATTTTTCTTTATTTAAATTTTCTAAAATAGATTTGGCAGACATAATAGAAACTTCATTTTCTGTTGACATTCCTCCAAAAATAACACCTAATTTTGTTTTTGACATAAACAAACTTCCTCTCTTTTTTAATAAACATTTTTAAAATGCACTATTTAACAAGTTTTCTGCTATTTCATAAAATTTCATTCCATTTGATGCTTTTATTAAAACAACATCTTTAAGTCTTACTTCTTTTTGTAAAGCTTTTTCTAGTTCATTTTTATCTTCAAAATAATATATATTTTCTGGTAACATTCCTTTTTCTTCTGCTTTTTTTGCTATATATTTAGCATTTTCTCCTTGACACATTAATACATCAATTCCATTTTTATAAACTGCTTCCCCTACTTGTTCATGGAAATCCTTAGAGTATTCCCCTAATTCTAGCATATCTCCAAGTACTGCAATAGTGCGATTTTCATTATATTCTGATAAATATTTAAGACTTGCTTTCATAGATTCTAGCCCTGCATTATAAGCATCATTAATAATTTTTATGCCATTTTTTAATTCTGTAATTTCCATTCTCTTTTTAGTTAGTTCAAACTCTTCAATTCCTTGTTTTATTTTATTTGTTTCGATATTTAGCAATTTTCCTACACTTACAGCACATAAAGCATTTAAAACAAAATGTTCTCCACCTACTGGGACATTTATGTTTATTTCTTGATTTTCAATTTTACAATTAAATTTACTTCCATTTTTATTTAGCATAATGTCTGTTGCTTGGTAATTGCTTTCATTTTCAATTCCAAATGTTGTTATGTTCCTTTTTTTCTTATTTTCCTCTTGCCATTTATGTAATAAATCATTATCATTATTAACTACAATACTTGGATTTTCTGTGCCTTCTAAAATCTCTAGCTTTGCTTTTAATATGTTTTCTCTTGAACCTAGGTTTCCAATATGTGCTGTTCCAATATTTGTAATAACACAAATATCTGGTTTTGCTATATTACTTAATAAACTAATTTCTCCCAAATGGTTCATTCCCATTTCTAAAACTATTGCCTCTTCATCCTGCAATTTTAATATTGTAAATGGCAAACCAATGTTATTGTTGTTGTTTCCAATTGTTTTTAGAGTTTTATATTTTTGTGAAACTACACTTGCTACCATATCTTTTGTGCTAGTTTTTCCAACACTTCCTGTTATTGCAACAACTGGTATTTTACATAAATCTCTTTTTAATTTGGCTATTTCATAAAGTGCTTGTAATGTGTCTTTTACTTTGATTATGTTTTTACTTTCATATTTTTTTATGTATTCTTTTTTATATTGTATTTCAGATACAATTACACAGTCTGCTCCTTTTTCTAATGCTTGTTCCCAAAATAAATTTCCATTAAAATTTTCTCCCTTTATTGCTATATATGTATCCCCTTTTTGAATTGTTCTTGTGTCTTTTGAAAAGTTTTTACAAATATATTCTTGATTTCCTTGTATTAACTCTGCATTTGTTACTTTTATGATTTCTTTTAAACTTAAATTTCTCATGACATTTCCTCTTTTTTTATTAGATTATATGTCACAATATTAATTTTTGCAACTAGTTTTTATAATATTATTAGTTTAGAACAAAAGGAGCATTATTAAAAATTTTTTACCTTTTAGATTACTTTACATGCTCCGTCTTTGTTCGCCTGCCAAATTTGCTTTAGCAAATTTGTGTAGAATATGTTGATGTTATAGGGAAAATCTCTGATTTTTCCCATAACAGAACAAAAGGAGCATAATTAAAATTTTTTTACCTTTTAAATTACTTTACATGCTCCGTCTTTGTTCGTCTGCCAAATTTGCTTTGCAAATTTGTGTAGAATATATTTTTATTGTATAGGTAAAATCTTCGATTTTCCTGTACAATAAAAACTGATGTATTTTAGTCTAGGCTCTAAAATACACCAGATATCCTTTGGGAGGGATGAAAAAATCATGGTCGGTAGATTGATAACTTTAATTGATAACCATGATTTTTGCTTCCGTCCCAAAATAGGTTTTAATTATAGGAAGTTTAATAGAACTTTCCTATATTCCTAATATAAACTATTTTGTTTCTACACTTCTGTTAGCTATTTCAATAGCTTTTGTTACAATGTTTCCACATTGTTTTGATGAAACATTTGCCCAGCTTCCACCATCTTGTTTTACTTGGTCATAAACACCTAATTCTTTTGCTATTTCTTCCCTTAAATTTTCAGATATTAATTTACTATTTCTAGACATAACATCCTCCCT
>JAAWEC010000042.1 GCA_022794095.1 Clostridia bacterium | reverse complement strand
TTTTAGTACAATTAAGTATGGCAAGAGGAAAAATAGAACAAAACAAAAAAGAAAGACTAAGTGCATTGGTAGCATAAGAAAAAAGGAAGAAAATGGAAACCTAAAGCTTAGGTTTATTAAATGAACACAAAAACAAAAAAAGATGAAAACAAATAAACATAAAAAAGGAAAAGCTAGAAAATACTTCATAAAAACGTTTATTATTTTCAAAAAAGCTTACATCGGAAAAAATTCATTCTATAAACCTATTGTAATTTTTAAATACATGATTATTTTTTTCATTTTCATTTATTTCGTTTATTTTTCCATCAATGATTTTTGCAAATATTTTTGCATCAAATGTAGTTTGTTTCAATTTAATTCTATATCGTTCATCTTTTGTATCATTTTTTAAATATCTAGAATTAATTCTCAATTCGTCATCATTTTTAACATGATCCCTTATTGCACATAATAATAGTAAAATAGTAGTAATTCTTTGTTGACCGTCTATTAAAATATATTCACTAAAAGATGCTCCACTATTCTCTCCTATATAATAAACAATATTGCCAATGTAATGATTTTTATCAGTCTTATATGATTTAATAACATCATAAAATAATTCATCACATTGTTCTATAGACCATTCATAATTTCTTTGAAATGGTGGTATTGCAAAAACTTTATCCAACCCACCTATAAATTTTAGAACATTTGAATCAACTGCTTTCATTTACTTTCTCCTTCCATACTGAAAATATTTTTTCAGTATTTTTTTATTACTTATTCTCCTAATCTCATTGACTTTTTATATTTTAATAGACTTTAGGCATTTTTTGTATTTTAACATAATCTCTAATTTGCTTATAATCCCTTATAGATTTTACATTTTGAGAAAATTCAACAAAATCATCACAAGACCATGGATATATATCCACACCAGAAACTTCTTTTTCAACAGCTACTTGATTTCCAACTTCTCTATGTATAAATGGAGCTATAAATAAAGCAAACCATTCTTTATAATTTTTTTCATCTTTTATATCACTCTTGGCAGAACAAATTAAATGATTTCTAATAGATGTAATTTCGTGTTCACATTGAAATGATTTTGAAGTTGCTATCGTTGGTTCTAGTAATGCATGAATATTATCTTCATATACATCTATATCAGCTCCTATATTTTTAGAATTTCCACCTGGTGCTGTTTTAAATGGAATTCCCTGGTCATCTGCTTTATAATTTGCTATAACTTTTAAATTTGGTAAAGCCTTTTTTATTATAACAGCAATTAGGAACTCTAATCTTACAGTTGACTTAATATATTTTAGGACTTCATTTTGTGTACCATTTTTTCCATTTTTAAAAACATTTTTTATTTCTTCCTTATAGAAGTCCCAATTCTTTTCCTTTGCCCAATCCTCAATTGTCTTTTCCTTAATACTTTTTTCTTCTTCACTTTCTTCAGCTTCTTGCTTGAAATTTAATTCCTCATCTATAGCTCCCATATAATCAAAATAATCCTCTTCATTTGAAAAGTTTGTATTCATTGAATAATTATTTAGTATATGGTCTATTTTATTTTTTTCATTACTATTAATATCAATGAAAGTACCAGCACCTCTTAATGAAATTAACATTGTTAATCTTAATTTCCTAATTACTTCATCTGGGGTTTCTATTATTAACTTATCAAATTTATAGTGATTCTTTTTTCTTTCAATAAAAGCTTTAGTTGCTGGGATTAAAATATCATTAGGTGTCGAATCATCCATTAAATTCATTGCATGTTCATATACTACTTCATTCGAAGCTTCAAATTTAAATTCTTGACGAAATTGATAAATAAGTTCAGCTAGTGTTTTGTAGTCATTGTCTCCCCATGAAATGATAAATGTAATCTCCTGTCTTGTTATTCCTTTATAATTATACTTTTCATCTAAATATTTAATAACATTAAGCACTAGTGGAAAGAAATTTACACTAATTGTATTTTTCCTATAAGGATTATTTATTTGATATTTACAAAAAGCATTTAAAAAGGCACTTTGTTCGTATGTTTCGTCAAATTTATCTTCAATTGGATAACCATTCTCATATGTTTTTATCATAAGCCTTCCATTATCAGATATTTTTATTTTTTCTCCCTTTATTACTCTTACTAATCCTAATTCATTTAAAAAATTAAACTGTGTATGTATTCTTGACTCCCAACCACCATTCCATCCTTTATCTTTATGATCTGTGATTGTATTTTTTAACAAATATACTATTTTTTCAATATCCATCTCTCCTGGATTTGAATCCACCCATTCATTATAATATAGTAATACTCTATTAGATGCACTCTTTGATTGATCATCTGCTATAAAATCAAATTTATCATGATACTCTTTTATATACTTCCCCATCGTTTCTTTAGTAGGTTCAAAAATTTTATATCGAATTATTTCACCTTCCAATTTTAAAGCAACTTCATCATCAATAATTTGATTCTCGAATTTTGATAATATTGAAATAAATTGTGGTATACGTTCGGGATTTCTTATAGTTGTATCAAATGATATAGGCTTTCTTCTACTTGGCATATTACACATTCCCCCATATTAATTATTGTTTTTTATAGTTAGTAACAAATATTTCTTTAGAATTACCCTTTATAGTATTATCATTAAAGCTAATATAATTACTATCAATATCGTACACATTATATTTTTTAGACCATTTATTAAATGTTTCGTTTTCTTTTCCTTTGTGATATATTAAATTCGTTATTCCAAATTTAATCCCTTTTTCATCTAATTTATCTAAAAAGTTACACAATTCAACTTCCTTTTTGTCATTCCATAGTTTATTATATTCGCTCATAGATATTAGATATGGTGGATCTAAAAACACATAATCTTTTTCTTTAAATTCTATTTTAGTTAAAAATTTTTGATAATCTGTATTTTCGAAAATCACTTCATTATTTTTTCTAAAGTTCAAATAATTAATTAGTGCTGTATGAACATTCTTATTAAAATCTACATTTCCTACTGGTAAATTAAAATCTCCTTTTGAATTGAATCTAATC
>JAAWEC010000041.1 GCA_022794095.1 Clostridia bacterium | reverse complement strand
TGCTCCATAACTTCCCATTACTGCTATTTGCACCTTTTCTTTTGCAGATGTCTCATTTGTTTTATTTTTTGCAGTTTGTGACTTTGTTAATATTCCGGTTTTCTCCTGTTAATGTAGCTATTGATACTCCTGCAAGTATCAACAGTACTATTATTGTAATTACTAATGCTATTAAAGTAATACCTTCATTTGTGTTTTCTTCATTTTTTGCTTTAATTATACTAACCATTAATAAATCCTCCTTTATTCTTTTGTTTGTTTTAACTTTTCTTTTATTGTTTTCTTTTTTTAAAATAGTATACATTGTTTTCAAAATTGCTTTATTATATGGAAAATCAAGAAATACTTAATAAACAAGAGCTTTAATTCAAATTTCAATATTCTACTATCTTAAAAAAATTATAATAATTTGTTGATTATTATTCTATCAATAATAAAAATTACTGTCAACAAATCTACATAATTTCTAAAATGTCATCAAATATTAGAATTTACAATAATCATAAAAATTCTCTGGAAAATTCCATGACTTAATTGACAAATTTGCAATTTTTTGATAAAACATTATCAAAATAAAAAGAAAAGGAGAGCTAACATGAAACATTTAATTGATATTAAAGATTTAACAGTAGAAGAAATTGATGAATTAATTAAAGTAGCAAAAGACATTATCAACAATAAAGAGAAATATTCTCATAAATGTGATGGTAAAACACTAGCTACTTTATTTTTTGAACCAAGCACAAGAACAAGACTTAGCTTTGAAGCAGCAATGCTTGAATTAGGAGGAAATGTACTTGGATTTTCAGAAGCCTCATCTAGTTCTGCTTCAAAAGGAGAAAGTGTAGCAGACACAATAAGAGTAGTAGGAGGATATAGTAACATAATTGCAATGAGACATCCAAAAGAAGGAGCACCTTTTGTAGCCTCAGAAAAATCTACTGTACCAATTATTAATGCAGGAGATGGAGGACATAACCATCCAACACAAACACTAACAGACCTTTTAACTATTCAATGTGAAAAAGACAGACTAGAAAATTTAACAATTGGACTATGTGGAGATTTAAAATTTGGTAGAACAGTACATTCTTTAATTACAGCAATGTCAAGATATAAAAATATCAAATTTGTATTAATTGCTCCAAAAGAATTAGTAATACCAGAATATATTAAAAAAGACGTTTTAGAGAAAAATAACATTAAATATTGCGAAACAACAGACATTGAAGAATACATGGGAGACTTAGACGTTTTATACATGACAAGAGTTCAAAAGGAAAGATTTTTCAATGAAGATGATTATGTTAGACTAAAAGACTATTATATTTTAAATAAAGAAAAACTAGAAAAAGCGAAAGAAGATTTATGTATAATGCATCCATTACCAAGAGTAAATGAGATTTCAACAGATGTAGATGATGATAAAAGAGCATGTTATTTTAAACAAGCAAGATATGGAAAATTTATTAGAATGGCACTTATCTTAAAACTATTGGAGGTGAAATAATTGAATATAGATAGTATAAAAAATGGAATTATAATAGACCATATTGAGGCAAAAAAAGGAATGGAAATATATGAATTACTACATTTAGGAGACTTAAATTGTCCTGTTGCTATGATAACAAATACAAAAAGTAAAAAAATGGGAAGAAAAGATATTATAAAAATAGATCAAGATATGGAAATAAATGTTGACATGATAGGTTTTATTGAGCCAAATGCCACAATTAATGTTGTAAAAAATGGTGAATTAGTAAATAAATATAAAGTTGAATTGCCAGAGAAAATTGTAAATATTGCAAAATGCCAAAACCCAAGATGCATTACTTCAGTAGAAAGGGACTTGGAGCAGATATTTACATTAACAGATAAAGAAAATAAAGTATATCGTTGTAAATATTGTGAAATGAGTCTTAAATAAATATACTTTATAATGAGAAAGTCGGTAATAATATAGAATAAAAATAAAATCTCCTAAATAAGATATAATATAGGGGATTTTTTAATGTGAGACAATAGGGACAGGTCTGAAATGTCTCATGATTATTAATTTTATTAGTAGAAAAAATAAATGAGACATTTCAGACCTGTCCCTATTGTCTCACATAAAAAATTTTTCAAAAAACTATACAAAAAATGAATTTAGTTATATAATGTAAAAAAATATTGCGTTTTCGAAAGGAATGAAAAAGAAAATGAATTTAAAAGAAATGATAATAGGGCTAGAAGGGTTAAAAGTAAAAGGGGATTTAGAATTAGATATAAAAGGATTAGAAAGTAATTCTAAACAAATAAAAAAAGAATTTTTATTTGTTGCTATAAAAGGATTTGATGTAGATGGACATCAATTTATAGGAAAAGCAATTGAAAATGGAGCTATTGCAGTTATGGTAGAAGAGGGATGTGACCTAAAAGCATTAGCTATACCAGAGGGAATTACAATTATTATGGCAAAAAATACAAGAGAAGCATTAGCAATAGTGTCTTCTAATTTCTATGGAAACCCATCAAGAAACTTTAAATTAATAGGTGTAACAGGAACAAAAGGAAAAACTACTACAACTTTTATGATTAAAGAAATTTTAGAAAAAGCAGGAAAAAATGTAGGGTTAATTGGAACTATTGCAACATATGTAAATGGTAAGAAAGTAAAAGATAGTGATAGAACAACACCAGAGAGTTTAGAATTACAAAGAGAATTTGCACAAATGAAAGAACAAGGTGTAGAAGTAGTTGTAATGGAAGTATCATCACAAAGTTTGAAGCTACATAGAGTAGATGGTTGCGAATTTGATATAGTATTGTTTACAAATTTTTCAGAAGATCACATTAGTCCAAAAGAGCATCCAGATATGGAAGACTATTTCAATTCTAAATTAAAACTATTTCAAATGTGCAAAGTAGGAATTGTAAATACAGATGATTTATATGGAGCTAAAATTCCAAAATTATTTCCAGATAGCAATATAGTAACTTATGGAATTGATAATTTTGCAAAAATGCTTGCTAAAGATATTACAATTACAAACTCTTATGTGGATTTTAAAGCTAAAATAACAGACAGAAATGAAAGAATAAAAACATGTATACCAGGAAGATTTAGTGTTTATAATTCATTAGCTGCTATTTGTGTAGCACAAAAATTTGGTATTTCACCAGAAGTTGTAAAAGAAGCTTTGGCATCAGTAAGAGTACCAGGAAGGTCAGAGTTAGTAGATAATAAAAAAGAAATACCAATTATGATAGATTATGCACATTCTCCTGAAAGTTTGGAAAACATACTACAAGCAGTTAAAAGTTATACAAGAGGAAATGTAATATCTGTATTTGGTTGTGGAGGAGATAGAGATACTGGTAAAAGACCAATTATGGGAGAAATTTCTGGAAGAATTGCAGATTTTACATTTATCACTTCAGATAATCCAAGAACAGAAGAACCAGAAAAGATTGTTAGTGAAATTGAAGAGGGAATGAAAAAAACAAAAGGAAAATATAAGGTTGTTGTAGATAGAACTCAGGCAATTACAGAAGCAATTCAAATGGCTAATAAGAGAGATATTATAGTACTTGCAGGTAAAGGACATGAACCATATCAAGAAATAAATGGTGTAAAACATCCTTATGACGAAAGAATAATTGTAAAAGAAATAATAGATAAGATATAAATTTTTTAAACTATGATTTAAAAATAAAAGTACTAAAGGAAAAAGAAAGGTTTTGGTAAGATGAGCATAGAAACAAGTATGTTAATTATAGCTTTTATAACAGCAGTAATATTGGGCTTTATAGTTATACCATTATTGAAAAAATTAAAAGTAGGACAAATTGAAAGAGATGATGGCCCACAATCACATTTAAAAAAACAAGGAACTCCAACAATGGGAGGAATTATCATTATTATATCCATGATTTTAGTAGTAACAGGTGCATACATTTTTTTTAGTACTACACAGGGTCAAAATGAGACAGCAAATCGACTAATACCACTATTAGTGCTAACAATAGGATTTGGTGCAATAGGATTTGTAGATGATTTTAAAAAATTAGTTCTGAAAAATACAAAAGGGCTAAAACCAAGTTATAAAATGTTAGGATTATTATTAATCTCTGTTGTATATGTTATTTACTTAATAGAGGGATTGCACATTGGAACAGATACATATATTCCAATTTTAAAAATATATATTAATATACCAATTTATTTTTATATTCCATTTGCAATATTTGTAATGCTTGCAACAACAAATGCTGTTAATCTAACAGATGGAATTGATGGACTTTCTTCTAGTGTATCAGCAATAATTATTACTTGTTTAACCATTATAGGAATGACAGCTGGAATGAAAGAAATATCCGTTTTTGGAAGTATTGTTATTGGAAGTGTACTAGGATTTTTAATGTTTAATTTACATCCTGCTAAAGTATTTATGGGTGATACTGGTTCTTTGTTACTAGGTGGAGTTATATCAGCCATTGCATTATATTTAAAAATGCCAATATTATTAATAATAATAGCCTTAATACCTGTATTAGAAACACTTTCTGTTATGATACAAGTTATATATTTCAAAAAAACAGGAAAAAGATTTTTCAAAATGGCACCATTACATCATCATTTTGAATTAGGAGGTTGGAAAGAAAGCAAAGTAGTTATTGTATTTAGCTTAGCAACATTGGCCTTATGTATGATTGGATTAAAAATCATATAAATCTTTAGACAAAATATATTAGATTAAGGAAGGAATGAAAATCAAAGTGGCAAAAAAGAGAAAAGAAAAGAAATTTTCAAGTTTTTTAAATAATCCGATTGACTTTACATTATTAATTACTATACTATTATTGCTTTCACTTGGACTAATTATGGTATTGTCAGCCAGTTCTCCATCTGCATTAGCAGAAAGTGGTGATAGCTATGCATTTTTTTCAAAGCAATTAATTTTTGCTATTTTAGGAATTATAGCAATGCTATTTATTTCTAAAATTGATTATAGATTTTATCAAAAATTTTATAAACATGCTTGGTGGATCTCTCTTATTTTACTTGCTTTAGTATTAGTTATAGGAAGAGAAGTAAATGGAGCAAAAAGATGGATTTATGTAACAAAAACATTATCTGTTCAACCATCTGAAATGGTAAAATTCTTAATGATTATATTTTATGCAGGGATTTTAATGAAAAACAGAGATGAACTTCAACTATATAAAAATGGGTTTTTCAAACATATCTGCTTATTAGCACCAATTATAGGGCTTTTATTGCTAGAACCACATTTCAGTAGTTCTATTGTTATTATAGGAATTTGTTCTGTTATGATGATAATGGCAGGTTGCAAGTTTTGGCACTTTTTAGCAACGGGAGGAACTGTTGGTGTGCCAGCAATTATAGGATTAATTATATTAGAACCATATAGATTACGAAGAGTTATCACATTTTTAGACCCATGGAAAGATGCAACAGACACTGGATGGCAAGTTATTCAAAGTTTGTATGCAATAGGTTCAGGAGGACTATTTGGTGCTGGATTAGGAGATAGTAAGCAAAAATTCTTATACATACCAGAACCACATAATGACTTCATATTTTCTATTTTAGGAGAAGAACTTGGATTTATTGGATGTGTTGCAGTATTAATTTTATTTGCTATTTTTATATGGAGAGGTGTATTAATAGCAATGAGAGCACCAGACATGTTTGGAAGCTTGTTAGCAGTTGGAATAACAACATTAGTAGCA
Source organism: Clostridia bacterium (assembly GCA_022794095.1). Classification (GTDB taxonomy): domain Bacteria; phylum Bacillota; class Clostridia; order TANB77; family CAG-508; genus CAG-269. The sequence goes on along the minus strand of JAAWEC010000041.1, from coordinate 180 downwards.
ATCCAAGTCATCATAAATGTAGCAGTAGTAACATCTTCTATGCCAGCAACAGGAATGCCATTACCATTCTTTAGCTATCGGAGGAACAGCCCTGTTCATCTTACTATGTGAGATGGGTGTGTTGCTTAACATATCACGAGCAAGTGCAAAATGATGTCGTGTTGGGGACGTTTAATTTGG
>JAAWEC010000040.1 GCA_022794095.1 Clostridia bacterium | reverse complement strand
GTTTTTTGACAAATTTCACATACTGCCATTCTTAATTGCACCTCCTAAATCTTATAAATAAATTGACTATTAACAAGTTTAACACAAAATAATAAAAAAAACAAGTATTTTTTGAAAATTATGAAAAATTCCTTGCAAAATAGGAAAAATGTGGTATAATAATTAAGCCATTTAATGAATAAAAGAAAGGATTGAAAAACATGAATTGTAAAGTAGAAAAAACTAACAAGGCAAATGAAGTAAAATTAGAAATAACAATTGAAAGTGAAAAATTTGATGAAGCAATCAAAAAAGTATATTTTAAAAGTGCAAAATATTTCAATATACCAGGATTCAGAAAAGGAAAAGCACCAATGCAAATTGTAGAAAAATATTATGGAAAAGAAATATTCTATGAAGATGCATTTAATGATGTAGCAGGAGAAGCATTAGAAGAAGCAGTAGAAACAAATAAACTACAAGTTGTAAGTAGACCAGACATTGAAGTAACACAAATCGAAAAAGGTAAAGACCTAATATTCACAGCTATCATGCAAACCAAGCCAGAAGTTAAACTTGGAAAATACAAAGGTATAGAAATCAAAAAAATTGAGTATAATGTAACAGACAAAGACATAGACCATGAATTAGAACATATGCAAGAACATAACTCAAGACTAATAACAATTGAAGACAGACCAGTAGAAAAAGGAGACATCACAACTATTGACTTCGAAGGTTTCGTAGACGGAAAAGCATTTGAAGGTGGTAAAGCCCAAGGTCATGAACTAGAAATTGGAAGCAACACATTTATACCAGGTTTTGAAGACCAAGTAATTGGAATGAAAAACGATGAAGAAAAAGACATTAAAGTAAAATTTCCAGATGAATATTTCTCAAAAGAATTAGCAGGAAAAGATGCAACTTTCAAAGTAAAAGTTCATGAAATAAAGAAAAAAGAATTACCTAAATTAGATGACGAATTTGCAAAAGATGTCAGTGAATTTGACACACTAAAAGAATTAAAAGAAGACATCAAAGCAAAGAAGCAAAAACAAAATGATGAAAAAGCAAAATACGAAACACAAGATGCCATTATAGAAGAAATTTGCAAAAACATAGAAGTAGAAATTCCATCTGGTATGATAGAAACAGAAACAGAAAACATGTTAAAAGAAGTTGAGCAAAGACTATCTTATCAAGGATTAAAATTAGACCAATATCTTCAAATGATGGGTAAAACAAAAGAAGAAATGGAAAAAGAATATGAACCACAAGCAATAGATGCAATCAAATCAAGACTTGCAATAGAAGCAATCATTAAAGAAGAAAAAATAGAAGCAACAGATAAAGAAGTAGAAGAAAAATTAAAAGAAATGGCAAAAAATTATGGAAAAGAAAATGACGAACAATTCTTAAAAAATGAAAACGTCAAAAAATACTTAAAAGAAGCTTTAGCAAATGAAAAAACAATTGACTTCTTAGTAGAAAATGCGAAATTCAAAAAAGAAAAGGAGTCAAAGAAATAAGGAGGAAAATATGTTAGAAAGAAATAGTTTAGTACCTTATGTAATAGAGCAAACAAGCAAAGGAGAAAGGTCATATGACATTTTCTCAAGATTATTAAAAGACAGAATTATATTTTTAGGAGAAGATGTAAATCCAACAACATCTAGTCTAATAATAGCACAATTATTATTCTTAGAATCAGAAGACCCAGATAAAGACATCAACTTATACATCAATTCACCAGGTGGTTCAATTACAGATGGAATGGGAATTATTGACACAATGAACTATATAAAATGTCCAGTATCAACAATATGTGTAGGAATGGCTGCAAGTATGGGAGCAGCATTACTTTCTGCTGGAGAAAAAGGAAAAAGATTTGCAACACCAAATGCAGAAATACTAATACACCAACCATTAATTGGTGGTGGAGGAATCTCAGGTCAAGCAACTGAAGTAAAAATCCATGCAGACCACTTAGTAAAAACAAGAGAAAAATTGAACCAATTTTTAAGTGACAGAACAGGTCAAAGTATAGAAACAATCCAAAAAGACACAGAAAGAGACAACTACATGACAGCTGAAGAAGCTTTAAAATATGGGTTGATTGATGGTATCATGGACAAAAGAAAATAGTGGTCGAACCGTTATAGGGAGGAATGAAAAAAGTATGGCAAAAAATGATATCCCAAAAAGTGTAAGATGCTCTTTTTGTGGTAAAGCCCAAGAAAATGTAAAAAAAATTGTAGCAGGACCAGGTGTTTATATTTGTGATGAATGTGTAGAACTTTGTACAAGCATTATAGAAACAGAATTATATGATGATGAAAAAGCAGGATACACAATAAATGAATTAAACAATGTACCAAGTCCTAGAGAAATAAAACAAATATTAGATGAATATGTAGTTGGGCAAGAAGAAGCTAAAAAGACTTTATCAGTAGCAGTATATAACCATTATAAAAGAATTGCACATGAAGAAAATGCATCTAAAGACGATGTAGAAATCCAAAAAAGCAACATATTGCTTTTAGGACCAACAGGTTGTGGAAAAACTTTACTTGCAAGAACATTAGCAAAAATATTAAATGTACCATTTGCAATAGCAGATGCAACCACACTAACAGAAGCAGGGTATGTTGGAGAAGATGTTGAAAACATCTTATTAAAACTTATTCAAGCATCAGATGGAGATGTTAAAAAAGCAGAAAAAGGAATTATTTATATAGATGAAATTGACAAAATAACAAGAAAATCAGAAAATCCATCTATTACAAGAGATGTAAGTGGAGAAGGTGTACAACAAGCATTACTTAAAATAATTGAGGGAACAGTGGCATCAGTTCCACCACAAGGAGGAAGAAAACATCCAAACCAAGAGTTAATACAAATCAACACAGAAAACATATTAATTATATGTGGAGGTGCTTTTGAAGGACTAGAAGACATCATAAAAGACAGAACAGGAGAAAAGGCAATTGGATTTGGAAGTCAAATAAAAAGCAAAAAAGAATTAAAACAATATGAAATATTCCAAGAATTATTACCACAGGATTTATTAAAATTTGGTTTAATTCCAGAATTTATAGGAAGATTGCCAATTATAGCAACGCTAAAAGAATTAGATGAACAAGCTTTAATAAAAATACTAATTGAACCTAAAAATGCTTTAGTAAAACAATATCAAAAATTATTCCAAATAGATGATGTTGAACTAATTTTTGAACAAGAAGCAATTGAAGCAATTGTAAAAAAAGCAATTGAAAGAAAAACAGGAGCAAGAGGGTTACGTTCTATAATAGAAGAAATAATGAGAGACATCATGTATGAAATTCCTTCAAACCCAAATATCGAAAAATGTACTATAACAAAGGAAACTGTATTATATAAAGCAGAACCAAAAGTTGTTATAAATGAGGAAAAAACAGTTCGAAAATCAATTATAAAAAAGAAAAGGCAAATGCCAGAAAATAGAGATAAAAAAGAAACAGCATAAATTGTTGTAATTATTCTTGTATTAAGGCTAACTATTATGTGTATATAAATAAATATCGTTAAATTTTTTTAAAAATAAAAAAAATACTTGACTTAAAATGACACATAATATATTATGATATAAAAACATATGTTATAGTAAACAAAGAATAAAAAGTATTGTTTTTGTAGAAACTAATGAAAACTATGAAGGAGAATTAAATGAAAAATAAAGATAAAAAAGGTATCACATTAATTGCACTTGTAATAACAATAATAGTATTGCTAATATTAGCAGGAGTAGCAATAGCAACTATTTCTCGGAGAAAATGGAATATTAAATAAAGCAAACACAGCAGACACAGAAACAACAAAACAAGGAGCAAAAGAAAAAGTACAAGTAGAAGTAATGGGGAGCTATGGAAATAATGGAAAAATTAATTTAGAAGAACTAAATGAAAATTTAAAGAAAAATATAGAAGGCTTAACATACCAAGGAAATTCAATTTCAGATACAAATAAAATAAAAAACCTACCAGAAATAGTTATTGTAGATGGGTATAAGGTGAAGATATGGGAAAGTGGAGATGTAACTTTAGAAGGAGAAAATTCACAAAAACCACCAGTATATGAAGTAGCAGTTCCTGGAGAAAAAGTAGAAGGAGAAAAAAATAAAATTTATACAAAAAATGGAACAGCAGTAATACCAGTAGGATTTGTTATTGTCCCAGGATTAGATGATGTAGAAGAGGGATTAGTTATTTCAGACAATATAGAAGACACAGAAGAAAATATAAATGCAAAAGTGGCAAAAGGAAATCAATTTGTATGGATACCAGTAACAGATGAAACTAAATATGAAAGAAATACAACTTATTATGATATAAATGTATCAACTAGTTCAAATGATGATACAGGATATTTACCAGAAGGAATAATAAATGAAGAACAAGCAGTAAGAAATGTGAAAGGATTTTACATTTCAAGGTATGAAGCAGGAAAAGAGGGGACAAAATTAGTTAGCAAAAAAGAAGCAAACGTATGGGATAATATTTCGCAAGAAGAAGCTAAAAGTGCTGCAAAAACAATGTTTCAAGATAATAATCATGTAAAAAGTGCATTGTTGTCAGGAACTCAATGGGATATGACAATGTCATTTATTACTCGCACACCACTAAGAAAAGATGGGCTAGGAATAAATGATTATGATGTAACAAAAGACCACAGTAGTAGACATATAGGAGATAATGTAGCAAAAGCAGGGAACAATGAAGCAGACAAAGTATGTAATATATATGATTTAGAGGGGAATGCATGGGAATTTGTAGCAGAAAAAAATACTTATGAACGTAACCTTCCAGTTAATGGTAGAGGTGGATTTTATATAAACTTTGATGGTCGTGGAGCTTCTGCACGTCTTGATGATACTGGAAACGCTGAAACTGCTGCTTCTTTTCGTCTAGTACTGTATGTGATTTAAAATTAAATACTATATAAATTATTGCATAGTTAAAAAGAGCACAAAAAATAAGTACAATGCATATAAATAACTAAAGGAGGAATTCAAAATGGAGTATAATAGACAAGCAGTTATAGAATATGCAAAAAAGTGGGCATTTCTACGAAACCCAAAGTACTACAATTTTGATAATGTAGGAGGAGACTGCACAAGTTTTGTGTCACAATGCATATATAGTGGTAGTAAAAAAATGAATTATAGCAAAAATTTAGGATGGTACTATATAAATGGAAATAACAAATCACCATCTTGGAGTGGTGTAGAATATTTATATCAATTTTTAGTAAAAAACAAAGGAATTGGTCCACAAGCAGAAGAAACAACACAAAATAAAATAGAATTAGGAGACATAGCACAATTATCTTTTAATGGAACGCAATTTGGTCATACATTAGTAATTGTAAAAATTGAAAACAAATTTACATTAAACGGAATAAAAATTGCTTCACACACTTTTGACAGTTTCGAAAAGCCAATTTCAGAATATGAATTTAAAAAAATAAGGTGGATTCATATAAATAAAGTCAGCACAAATTAGAGTTTAAATAGTAAAAACAAAATTGGTAGTTAAGAGAAAATTAATATTTTCTCTATTTTTTATTCATTAAATTTGTGTTATACTATAAAAGATAAAAGGGAAAAAGATGAAAAATAATTACAACTTTGCATTATCATATTGCATTTAAAATTTAATTCTTTTCCAACTAAATTTGCAAATTAAGAAAGAATGTGATTAAAAATGTATAATATTTTAGTTGTTGATGATGATAAAGAAATTGTTGGAGCAATTGAAATTTATTTAAAAAAAGAAGGATATAATATTTTAAAAGCATACAATGGAAATCAAGCATTAGAAAAAGTAAAAGAAAATGAAATACATCTTATTATATTAGACATCATGATGCCAGAAAAAGACGGAATAGAAACATTAGAGGAAATAAGAAAGGACAAAAGCATACCAGTAATTTTATTATCTGCCAAATCAGAAGATTATGACAAAATTGGTGGATTAAACTCTGGTGCAGATGACTATATAACAAAACCATTCAATCCATTAGAGTTAATTGCAAGAGTTAATTCAAACCTAAGAAGATATGTAAGTTTAGGTTCATTAGAAAATAAAGATAGCAAAAAAACATATAAAACTGGGGAATTAATAATAAATGATGAAACAAAAAAAGTAATAGTAGAAGGAAAAGAAGTTAAATTAACAGCAACAGAATATAATATCCTAAAATTTCTACTAGAAAACAAAGGAAAAGTATATTCAATTCCAGAAATCTATGAAAATGTATGGAAAGAAGAAGGATTTGGAGCAGAAAACATAATAGCAGTTCATATAAGACACATAAGAGAAAAAATTGAAATAAATCCTAAAGACCCTAAATATTTAAAAGTAATATGGGGAGTTGGTTATAAAATAGAAAATGATTTTGGAGACGAAGGAGGAAATCATCAATTAGAGTAAAAATAATAATCGGAGGTAAAAATGGAAAAAACAAGAAATTCAGCACTACTAAAAATAATATGTTATATTATAACACCAATAATATTTGCAACATTTATACTTAGTATATTGCATATGGCCTTTTTAAACGAATTTGCAAATGAGAAAGAAACAAAATATGTACAAACAGAAAGCTTTGCAAATAACTATCTAAATGTTATAATTAACAAAGTAACATATTATTGCCAAAATGATAATTTTATAGAGTTAGAAGACGAAAAAGGAAATATCTATTACTATACAAATGAACAAAACACATATAACTATTATAATGGAATAGGAACATACATAGATTACGTAATTATAGAAAAAGAAACTGGAAAAATGTTTACAAACATAAAAAGTAGTGATTACCAAAAAACAAAAGATGATATGAAAAATCATGAGATATATTGGAATTTTGCAGATGAAAAAATAGATACAAATTTAGAATATATAAATCAAACAAATATAAAATACAACTACAATTATAGTTATTACAGTAAAATGACATCAACATATTCAAAACATGGTACAGTAACTGAAAACAATTTTAAAGATTATGAGGTATATAGTTGTTACAATGAAGAGAAAACCAAACAACCAACAAGATTTGCTATTTCAAAAAATTTTTATGACAATATGCTACAAAATAGAGAATATCCAATATACAATTGTTTAATCAGTATAGTTGTACTAATTGCAATAATTGCATATCTACTATGGTCAATTGGACACAAAAAAGGAGAAGAAGGAATATATTTAAATGCTTTAGACAAAATACCTTATGAAATTGTAAGCATAGTAAGTATTTGGATTATCGGTATAATGATAGCAATTCTTGCAAATATAGGAGACTTCAGCTTTAGTTACATGTTTATAACTACTCTCATTATAACATATGTAATTTCATACATTGCATTTTGTATATTATGTGTTACAACAATAAAAAGACTAAAAGCAAAACAGTTTATAAAAAGTTTCTTAACATATAAAGTAATAAATTGGTTATGTCAAAAAGCAAAAAAGATAATACATGAAATAAATTCAAAAACAGTATCATCAAAAAAAATCTTTTGGTATTATTGGGGATTTATAATAATTAGTGTAATACTAGGAACATTAATATCAACAGTAATAACAATAATCTTACTAATTGCATTTTGGATTTGGACATTTTATAAAATAAAAAAATACAATAGACAACAAGATGAAATAAAACAAGCATTAGAAAAAATATATCAAGGAAAAACAGATATATACTTAGATATTGAAGAATTAGAAGGGACATTAAAACAAATGGCAATCTATGTAAATGACATTGCAGGAGGATTTTCTAATGCAATAGAAGAAAGCTTACAATCTGAAAGACTAAAAACAGAATTAATAACAAATGTATCACATGACATAAAAACCCCACTAACATCAATTATAAACTATGTTGATTTACTAAAAAAAGAAGAAATAAAAAACGAAAAAGTACAAGAATATATTAAAATTTTAGACCAAAAATCACAAAGACTAAAAAAACTTACAGAAGACCTAGTAGAAGCATCTAAAGTATCTTCTGGCAACGTAAAACTAAACATAGAAGAAATAAACCTAAAAGAATTAATAAATCAAAGTATAGGAGAATTTAGAGACAAATTTGAAGAAAAAAAATTAAAAATAGAAACCAATATACCAAATGAGCCAATAAAAATAAAAGCAGACAACAGATATATGTTTAGAGTAATAGAAAACTTATTTAGCAACATAACCAAATATGCACAAGAAAATTCAAGAGTATATATTGACATGAAAAACGAAAAAAATCACATAGAAATCAGTATAAAAAACATCTCAAAAGACAAACTAAATATAAGTAGTGATGAACTTATGCAAAGATTTGTAAGAGGTGATAAATCAAGATACACAGAAGGAAGTGGATTAGGTCTATCAATAGCCAAAAGCCTTGTAGAATTACAAGGAGGGGAATTTGAAATAATAATTGATGGAGACCTATTTAAAGTACTTATGCAGTGGTGATGTCGCGTTGGGGACGTTTCTCTTGGGACATTTTTATGTAAATCTTGAATTTTACCTTGATTTTTTACTTAACATTTGATATTATACAAAAGCTAATTAAGAAAGATAAATAGTTTTTTGGGGGAGTTACATAAAAATGTCCCAAGAGAAACGTCCCCAACGCGACACGGAGGAAAAAGAATGAAGAAACTAATTGCTATCATTGTAGTTTTAATTGTTATTTTAATAGGGATGATAGGTTATAAAAACATAAAAATAAAAGAAAATAATAACAATACAAATATACAAGAAATAGAGCAAATAGAGAAATATTTAACAAAAATTTATATGTGGAAAGAGGTAACAAAAGAAGCTCTACCAACTTTTGAAGATATTAATGAAGCAGATGAAATGTGGTTATGGTCTGTGATTGAGAAAAATATAGAAGATTACGAAATTTCTTATGAACAAGTACAAAATAAAGCAAAAGAATTATTTGGTAATAATTTTACTAAAGAATTTCCAAAAGAAGGAACAGAAAATTTAACTTATAACAAAGAAACTCAAAAATATTATGCATCTGGAATTATATTAGACCAACTAGAAGACAGTTTTTTATTAAATGAAATAAACAAAATGCAAGATGTGTTTGAAGTGGAAATTATAGAATATTTAGAAGATTATTCTCAAATTTCACAAAGTGGTGAAAAAATTATTATAAAAAATTTAGAAGATGAAGTGATTGGTGAAGTTAGAGAAAGTGAAGGAGAAACAAAAATACAAGAAATTGTTAGAAATAATAAAGATAGGTTTAGTAAAAAGAAAGTATATTTAAAACATAGTAAAGAAGATGAATTTATTATACAAAAGGTAGCTGAGTAAAAAATATTTTCGACCAGATTTGTGCTTTAGAAAGGAAAAAGATGTTAAAAGAATTAGAAAACTGTAATATTTGTCCACATGAATGCAAATGTAATAGAAATGATAAAAAAATAGGAAGATGTAAGGCAAGTAATGAAGTAAAAATCGCATTATATAGTACTCATGACTTTGAAGAACCTTGTATTAGTGGTAAAAACGGTTCTGGAACCGTTTTTTTTTCTAATTGTAATCTAAATTGTGTATATTGTCAAAATTATGAAATAAGTCAACAAGGAAAAGGAAAGGAAATCAGCATAGATGAATTAGCAAATATTTTTTTAAAACAGCAAGAAAATAATGTAGAAAATATAAATTTAGTAACACCTACAAGTTATGTCTTACAAATTATAGAAGCAATTAAAATAGCTAAACAAAAAGGGCTTACAATCCCTATTGTATATAATACAAATAGTTATGAAAAAGTAGAAACTCTGAAATTACTAGAAGGATATGTTGATGTATACTTACCAGATTTAAAATATGCAAAAGATAGTCTAGCAAAAAAATATTCAAAAGTAGATAATTACTTTTTTATTGCAACAAAAGCAATAAAAGAGATGATAAGACAAGTAGGAACACCAAAATTTAATAAAAGAGGTATAATAGAAAAAGGAGTTGTAATAAGACATTTAGTTTTGCCAAATGAAATAGAAAATAGCAAAAAAGTTTTAAAATGGATTAAAGAAAACTTACCAAATGAAATTTATATAAGTATTATGGCACAATATTTTCCAACATATAAGGCAAAAGAAATAGATGAATTAAATAGAAAATTAACAAAAGATGAATGGGAACAAATAGAAAAATACATAGAAAAATTAGAAATTGAAAATGGTTATGTACAGGAATTAGGAGAACATGAAGAAGAATATGTGCCTAATTGGGAATGGAAATAAAATTAGGATTTAGAAAACTAACAAATGTCGAAATTTGCGACGAAAAAGTGACGAAAAACCTTGAAAAATCAACTAATTTGGAGTATAATATAATTAATTAATATCATTCGGAAACTATAAAATTTAATCAAAAAAATGAGGAAGAAAAAATAAATACTCCCTCATTTTTTTCTTGAATTTTAAATTATAATATGATATACTTTGACAAAATGTGATAATAAGAGGAGGAAGCAAAATGACACAAGCAGATAAGCATTTTATAGAAACATGTAAAGAAATAATAAAAAATGGATATTCTTCAGAAGGAACTAATGTACGTACAAGGTGGGCAGATGACAACTCAGAAGCAAATTATATATCTATAGTAGGAGTATCTAATAAATATGATGTAGGAGAAGAATTTCCTATGATAACATTGAGAAATAACAGTAAAACTATACAAAAAGCAATTGACGAAATTTTATGGATATGGCAAAAAAAATCAAATAAAATAGAAGAATTAAATTCACATATTTGGGATCAATGGGCAGGAGAAGATGGAACAATAGGAAAAGCATATGGCTATCAATTAGGTAAAAAATATCAATTTAAAACAAAAGATGGAATACAGTCAATGGATCAAGTAGACAATGTTTTATATTTATTAAAAAATGACCCATCTAGTCGTAGAATTATGACAAATCTATTCAATCATGAAGAACTAAAAGATATGAATTTAGAGCCATGTGCTTATAGTACACAATGGTTAGTAAAAGAGGGTAAATTGCATTTGATTTTAAACCAACGTTCACAAGATATGTTAACAGCAAATCGGTTGGAATGTTATGCAATATGCAGCTCTACAATATATGTTTGCTCAAGTATCAGGGCTAGAAGTAGGAACACTAACACATAATATAGGAGACTGTCACATTTATGACAGACACATACCATTAGTAAAAAAACTAATGGAAGCAAAAAGCATGGATGTACATCCAAAATTAATCATAAAAAACCCAACAAAGAATTTTTACGATTTTAAAGTAGAAGACTTTGAAATTGAGGGTTATGATTATAACAAAACAATAAAATTAGGAAAGATTCCAGTAGCAAAATAAAGAAGGAATAAAAAAACAAGAAAATTATAACAAGGAGAAGTAAAATGTTAAGTATTATAGTAGCAAAAGCAAAAAATAATATTATAGGAAAAGAAAACAAATTAATATGGAAATTACCAGCAGATTTAAAACACTTCAAAGAAATAACAACAGGTCATACAATTATAATGGGAAGAAAAACATTTAATTCATTAGGAAGAGTTTTACCAAATAGAAAACATATTGTTTTTAGTCAAAACCCAGATTTTAAAGTAAATGATGAAAATGTACAAGTAGTACATTCAATGCTAGAAATACAAGAATATATTGAAAATAATGAAGAAAATTTTGTAATTGGTGGAGCAATGATTTACAATTTACTTATGCCATATGTTACAAAAATGTATGTAACCCAAATTAATGAAGAATTTGAAGGAGACACTTTTTTTCCTAAAATAGATACAGAAGTTTGGAAAGAAATAAGTAGAGAAAAAGGACAAAAAGATGAAAAGAACACTTTAGATTATGACTTTGTAACTTATGAAAAAAACTAACTTTAAGATAAATATATAACTTAATAAAATAAATAAAACTGCACATATATAAGAGGAGAAGGTCATGAAAATAATTGGCATAACAGGAAAATCAGGAAGTGGAAAATCAACTTTAGCAAAAGAACTGACAGAAAAAATGCAAGATGCAATGTGTATAAATGTTGATAAAATAGGACATAAAGCAACAAGTGATGTAGAAATTACAAAAAAATTATGCAAAGCTTTTGGAAAACAAATATTAGGAAAAGACGAAAAAATAGACAGAAAAAAATTAGGAAATATAGTATTTTCTGACAAAGAAAAAATGGATTTTCTAACAGAAATCACATGGGGATATATGCAAAAAATCTTAGACGATATTATAGAAGAAGAAAGAGAAAAGGGAACCAAAGTAATAATATTAGAATGGGCATTACTACCTATTGGAAAGTACTGGGAAATGTGTAATACTAAAATATATGTAGAAGCAAATGAACAGTTAAGAAAGAATAAAGTAATACAAAGAGACCAAATATCAGAAGAATATTTTTTAAAGCGTGATAGTGGTGGAATTGATTATACGCCATATAAATTTGATTTTGTTTTTAAAAATGACTATAAAATGGAAACAATAGAGAAATTCTATATCAACATAAAAAACATGATAAATCAGATATAATAAAATTTAATAATAAAATAACTATTAAAATAGGAGGAATAATATGGCAACAATTATTGATGGAAAAAGTTTAGCAAAAAAAATAAAACAAAACTTAAAAATAGAATGTGATGAACTAAAAAATCAAGGAATTCAACCAAAACTCGCTGTTATCATGGTAGGAGAAAATCCTGCTTCCAAGGTATATGTAAGAAATAAAAGTATATCTTGTAATGAAGTAGGAATTGAATATGAAGAACATCTTTTAGATAAAAATACAACCCAAGAAGAATTACATAACTTAATAAAAAAACTAAATGATACAAAAGAAGTAAATGGAATTTTATTACAAAGTCCATTACCAGACCACTTAGATATTAACCAAGCATTTAAAGCAATTTCATATAGAAAAGATGTTGATGGTTTCACACCATCTAGTGTTGGAAAGCTAGTTATGGGAGGAGATACATTTATTTCATGTACTCCTTATGGTGTAATGAAAATGTTTGAAGAATATAATATTGATTTAACAGGAAAAGATGTTGTTATTATAGGTAGAAGTAATATTGTTGGAAAACCATTATCACAATGCTGTTTAGCTCAAAATGCTACAGTTACTATATGTCATTCAAGAACAAAAGACTTAAAAAAGCATACAAAAAGAGCAGATATTTTAATTGCAGCAATTGGAAAAGCCAATTTTGTGACAACAGATATGGTAAAAGATGGAGCAGTAGTAGTTGATGTAGGAATTAATAGAAATGAAGAGGGAAAATTAGTAGGAGATGTAGACTATGAAAATGTAAGTAAAATAGCAAGCTATATTACACCAGTTCCAGGAGGAGTAGGACCTATGACAGTAGCAATGCTTATGAACAATGTAATAAAAGCAGCTAAGGAGCAAAATGATGAGAAATCAACATTCTAGTCAAATTTTGGACACAAAGTAATATTATAATAAAAAACAAATTAGGGGCATTTATTGTTTATGATGCTCTTTTTTTGTTGAATAGTAAATTTTAAATTATACTTATACAATAAAAATATAGCCTGCACAAATTTGCTAAAGCAAATTTGGTAGACGAACAAAGACGGAGCATGTAAATAATCTAAAATAGCAAAAAATTAAGAAAGTTGAGACGTTGAATATTATGAAAATGAAAGATTTAGAAAAAAATAAATACTGGATATGGTTATCTTTAGTATCTGATTTAGGAAACAGAAAAAAACAAAAATTATTAGAAAAATACAAAACTCCAGAAAAGATTTATTACTTAACAAAAAAAGAACTGCTAGAAGTAAATGGAATTGGAGAAAAAACAATAGAAAATATATTAGACAAAAGCAAAAAGAAAGAAGTAGAAAAACATATGGAATATATGTTAAAAAATGAAATTAATATTATCTCTATTGTAGACAAACAATATCCCCAAATTCTAAAAGAAATTTATGATCCACCAATTAGCTTATATTGTAGAGGAAATGTTGAAATTTTAAACAGGAAAGCAATTGCAATTATAGGGTGTAGAGAAGCAACTCAGTATGGTAAAAAGGCATCAAAATATTTTGCATATAATCTAGCAAAACAAGGAATTAATATTATAAGTGGTCTAGCTAAAGGTGTGGACAGTTATGCACATATTGGAGTTAATCAAATTACCTCTGTGGAAAATTATACACATAATAAAGTTAACCAATATAATATTGTGGATAAGTACAACCATAAAGTAAAATATACACATGTGGAGAAAGTGGAAAGTGTGGACAACAACAAAAACTGTGGAAAAACAATTGCAGTTTTAGGAAATGGATTGGATAGTATATATCCTAGAGAAAATAAGCTTTTAGCTGACCAAATTATAAAAAACGGTGGAGCAATAATTTCGGAATATCCTTTAGGAACAAAACCAAACAAAATGAATTTTCCAGCAAGAAATAGAATTATTAGTGGAATTAGCAAAGGGGTTTTGGTTATAGAGGCAAAAGAAAAAAGTGGAACACTAATTACTGTGGACTTTGCATTAGAACAGGGGAGAGATGTATTTGTTGTTCCGGGAAATATTAATAGTTTGAACTCGGTTGGGACAAATTTTTTGATTAAACAAGGTGCAGAATTAGTAACACATTATACTGATATTAAAACAAAAATATTATCAAAACAATGAAAGTCTTGATAGATAACAATATTTAATAAGCCTATAATTTTACTATTTATATTTTAAAAACCTTTGTTTGTAAATACACTGAAATCCTATTTTAATGGTAGCACACTTTGTGGCTTCTTGTTTTCTACATTTATTATACTGAAAATATAATAAAAGTCAAATAATTTGCAAAAATTGGTATTGAAATATTCTATACTATATAGGATAGGATGTGGCTTGTAACTTATTAATAATTTTGGTTCTATAATATTAGTTGGGGTAGAAAAAACTTGAAATATTTATATATAAAAATAGCATTTATTTAGTAACTTTGATAAAATTGTTTTGCACAACAAAATAAAATCAAAGGAGGACTAAATAAATGCAAAACAATTTTATCACAAATTTATTAGATTTAAAAGGGGTTAAAGTAACAAAATTTAGAAATAGGAAAAATCGTATTAGAATTCATATTGAACTTCCAATTAAAGAGCATACATGTCCTTGTTGCCATTCTAAAACCTCAAAAGTTCACAATTATCGTTTTCAATTAATTAAGGATATTCCCATTTATTACAAGGATACTTTCCTTTATTATAGAAAACGCAGATATGTATGCTGTAATTGTAATAAACGTTTTTATGAAAAAAAGGTTCATTGTCAATAGTTGGGGTAAAATGCTTTTCAAGTATTTTACCCCAACTATTGACAATGAACCAAAAAAAGTACCAAAAGTGTAAAACCTTTGGTACTATAAAGCTATGGTGGGCAGGGAAGGATTCGAACCTTCGTACTCAAATGAGAACAGAT
>JAAWEC010000039.1 GCA_022794095.1 Clostridia bacterium | reverse complement strand
GGTGTTCCCCAATATCTATCTCTTGAAATTCCCCAATCAATTACATTTTCTAAGAATTTTCCAAACCTTCCTGTTCTAATTGTGTCTGGGTACCAATTTACTTTATTATTATTTGCTACTAATTCATCTCTTAGTTTGCTCATTGCAACAAACCAGCTTTCTTTTGGATAGTAAAGAAGTGGTGTGTCACATCTCCAGCAATGTGGATAAGAGTGTAAATGTTTTTCTTTACTAAATAGCTTGTTTTGCTCTTTTAACCATTTACAAATATCTTCATTGCAGTCTCTTACAAATCTACCTGCCCATGGTTCTACATCTTTTTCAAATTTTCCTGATTTGTTTACTAAATTGATAAATGTAATTCCATTTTGTTTGGCAACAAAGCTATCATCTTCTCCATAAGCTGGTGCAATATGTACTATTCCTGTACCATCTTCTAAATTAACATAGTCACCATGAATAACTTCAAAAGCTTTACCTTCTACTTTTCCAAAAGGCATTAATCTTTCATATTTAGTTCCTAGTAAGTCTTCTCCTTTAAATGTCTTTACAACTTCATATGGAGTTTCTTTTAATACTTTTTCTAGTAAGTCTTTTGCTAAAATATAATTTTCATATTGTGGTTCTTCTTCTGTTCCAATATTTGCTTTTACTTCTACATATTCATAAGTTTTATTTACGCAAAGTGCTAAGTTAGATGGCAATGTCCATGGAGTTGTTGTCCAGGCTAATATGTATTTATCTTCATTTACTACTTTGAATTTTGCAATACAAGTTAAATCTTTTACATCTTTATATCCTTGAGCAACTTCGTGTGAAGAAAGTGCTGTTCCACATCTTGGACAATATGGCATAACTTTATGTCCTTCATATAAAAGTTCTTTTTCCCACATTTGTTTTAAAGCCCACCATACTGATTCAATATATTCGTTGTGGTATGTAACATATGGGTTTTCCATGTCTACCCAAAATCCTACTTTGTTAGTCATTTCTTCCCACATTGAAACATATGTAAATACACTTTCTTTACATTGCTTAACAAATTTTTCTACACCATATTCTTCAATTTGTTCTTTTCCTGAAATTCCTAATTTCTTTTCAATTTCTAGTTCAACAGGAAGTCCATGTGTGTCCCAACCAGCTTTACGAATAACTTTATATCCTTTCATGACCTTGTATCTTGGAATAATATCTTTCATAACTCTAGTTTCAATATGCCCTACATGAGGCTTTCCATTTGCTGTTGGTGGTCCATCATAAAAAGTAAAATATCTTTTCCCCTCATTCATTGCAAAGTTCTTTTTTATGATGTCTTTCTCCTTCCATGTTTTGCTGACTTCTTTTTCCATTCCTACAAAGCCGTTTTTAAGCTCAACTTTTTTGTACATTTTAATCACATTCCTTTCCTAAGTTATTTATTTTTGCTTTCAATTTCTTGTAGTTCAAATCTGTACTTTTGCTCTACATTTGGATATTTTTCATGGTCTACTTCTTCTAAAAACATATTAAGTGGTCTAACACATAAAGAGCCATCTCCATATAAATGTCTATAAATTACCATTTTTTCTTTTGTTTCACTGTGATATGCAATGTCCTCTACTAGGTAATAATCTCCTTTGAAGTGTTTGTACACCCTTTTTAACTTTAATTCTCTCATTTTCAATTCCTCCCTTTTTGATGAAGATAATATCAAAAAAATCTTCTCATCCTAAATTTTTGTTAGGACGAAAAGATTACTTTATTCCGTGGTACCACCTAGTTTAGCAACTTGTATTATTATAAGTTACTCTCTTAATTTCCTTTAACGCAGGTATACGTCTAAACTTAGTTTTTATTGTTTTTCAGTTTAGCAACAACTAAGGTGATAATAAATAATTTTTACTTACCAAATTTTCAGCTTCCTTTGGCTCTCTTTTTAAGATATTGTATTATTTATCTTGTCCTTGTTATGGTTTTTGTTTATTGTTGATTTCTATTATATCATATTTTTTTATTTTTGCAAGGGGTTTTTAAGCATTTTTTTGATATTGCTAATTATTTGTTGTTTTGCTATCAATAGATTATTCCATAATTTTTTCATTTAATACTATCATCTCTTTTTGTATCTCCTCTAACTTTCTTATATTGCTTTTCATCACATATTGCATAATTTGGCTTTGGCATTTTCTAATTGCTTCTTTAGTTTTAAATATTTGCTCTTGTGTAGGTGATGCTTCCTTTTCTAATAATCTGCCATTTTTGTCAAACCAGGTTTCTTCTTGAATTGCATATATATCATCTAATGATTTTCTAAAGATATCAAAATTTGCAAATTGATTGAATTTTTGTTGTATATTGTTATATTTTATCCTGTTTTTTTCATTTTGAGCTATTAAAAATTCACCTCTTGAAATTCCTAAAGCTTTACACATAATTTCATTCATCTTGTCTTCTATTTGATATTCATCTAGATTAGTGTCTACTTCCACTCCTAAACACTTTTGTCTTGTTAGAATTATTTTTTCTCCTAATATCTCTTCAGCAATATCTGTTGCAAATCTATGGGAAGCTCCCTCATTCATGCCAACTCCAATATTATCTTCTTTTTCTTCAAACCCAATATTTGTTTCATCTTCATCTAATGCGTGTTTTATTTCATGTATTATATATATAAGAGCCTCTTTTTCATTTTCAAACACTTTAGCATTATAATATAACTTTTTTGGAATTGTCTCATAAACATACATTCCATAAACTGCTGTTCCGTCTATATTAGTTTCAATTCCATTTTCTACTACTTGTAATAATTTTCTTGTTAGTCTTTTTTCATCTTCTTGCTCAAAATAACCTTTTCGTATTCCTGTATTAATTATTTGTAAACTTCTCTTAGAAAATATTTTTTGAAATTCATTTTTCTCCATTAACTAAATCTTCCTTCATTTCTATTTGACATCAACTAACCTATAATATTCTCCTTGCTTAGCTATAAGTTCGTCATGGCTTCCTTGTTCTATTATTTTGCCATCTTTTATAAATAATATTTTATCACACTTTTTTATAGTAGACAATCTATGTGCAATAATAAAACTAATTTTACCAGCCGTTATTTTTTCAATAGCGTTTCTTATAATCTTTTCTGATTTATATGAAAGTGAAGCTGTTGCTTCATCTAATATTAGAATTTCTGGTTCTTCTACCATTACTCTTGTAAAATTCAAAAGTTGTTTTTCGCCTGCTGAAAATACATCTGTATCATTAGAAATTTTTGTTTCATAACCATCTTTTAAAGACATTATCTTTTCATGTAAATTCAATCTTTTACATATTTCTATTATTTTTTCTTTTGAAATTTCTTTATTGGCATAATTTATATTTTCCAATATTGTACCATCAAATATTACAACTTTTTGCATTATATATCCTATTTTGCTCCTTAAACTTTTTATGCTATATTGTTTGTAGTCTTTACCATTTATTTTAATTGTTCCATCTTCTAGTTCATAAAATCTGCAAATAAGATTTACGATACTTGTTTTCCCGCTTCCTGTTCTTCCTATTAAAGCTACACTTTCATTTTTATTTACTTTAAAAGATATATTATTAAGCACATTTGAATTTTTATCATATGAAAAATTTATGTCCTCAAATTCTATATTTTTTACATTTATTAGTTCTTCTCCTAGCTCTATGTTTTCCTCTTCTTTTTGTAGAATATCATTTATTTTATTAAATGATATTTTACTTACATTTCTTATTTGAAATCCTTCTACAATCCATTTTGCATATACCTCTGGTTGGTCAATATATCTAGCAAGTATTATTAATGAGCCATATGACAAAATTCCATTTTCAACACTTATACTACCTATTAGTACTGTTACAACTCCTACAAAAGATATAATAAAATCATATAAACCTGTATATATTCTAATATTCTTTTCTAGCTTATTTACTACCCTTTCATAGTTACTAATTAGTAACTTTAATTCCTTTAATCTTTCCTCTTGTATTTCTAATGATTTAATAGTTTGATAGCCCTGTACTTGCTCATTTGACCAATTAAGTATTTTTGCATTTGCCTCTCTTTTTAATTTAGTAAATCTAATTGATTTTTTATTAAATATATATGTTATGAAAAATCCAACTATATACATAAAAAACGCTACTGTTACTATTGGTATGTTCAAATACATTAATATTCCTAAAGTTCCAACTAGCCTTAATACTCCTCCTAAATATGACCTACATATACCATATGTATAATATTTTGAAAATTCCTTTGTATCATTTATTATGTTCTCCAATATCTCTCCAACTCTTATTTTATCCAATTCATTTTGCTTTAACTTTTGTATTTTTATAAATAATTTCTCTCTATAATCTGCTTCAATCTCTTTTTGAAAACACTCATGATTGATATATTCAAATATTGTTGCAACAGCTCTAAAAATATTTATACTAAAATATATAATTCCTAATTGTATTATTAATTTTATACTTTTGCTTGGGATTGCATATTCTACCATTATAATCATAAAGCTTATAAATAAAACAACCATTATACTTGTAGCAATTCTTCCAAAAGCTACTTTAATTGTTTGTTTTTTATATTTTTTTATTATATCTTCTAACATGTTCAAAATTCCTCATCATTTAATATTTTATTTTGGCTAATTTCTATTATCTCTTTATATATATTGCTTTCTTTCATTAGATTCTCATGTGTAGATACTGTTATTGTTTTGTTATTTATAAATAAAACCTTGTCACAATTTTTTACAACTTCTGCATCATGTGAAATAATAATAGTTCCCTTTTGCAAATTCATGATGTTATTTAATATTGTTATTTTTGTATTTGTATCTAATTTTGACAAAGAATCATCAAAAATCACAAATTTATTATCTAATAATAAAGTTCTTGCAATTGCAATCCTTTGTTTTTGCCCTCCAGATATATTGTTGCCACCTTTTCCTATTACATAATCTATATTTTTATTAAAACATTTGATGTCCTTATAAATATCTACTACTTTACAAACTTCTATTATTTCTTCATTACTTATTATTTTGTTAGTAATATTTATGTTGTTTTTAATTGTATCTGTAAATAAATATGTATCTTGTAAAACCACTCCTATATAGTTTCTTAAACTCTTTTTACTTACATCTTTTATGTTATATTCTCCAATATAAATATCTCCTGTATATTCATAAAATCCAATTAATGTTTTTGCAATTAGTGTTTTTCCTGAGCCATTATCTCCTATAATAGCAATATTTTCGTTTTGTTTTATTGTAAAATTTAGATTTTCTAGTTTTGTATTATTGTTGATTTTTATATTTACATTTTTAAATATAATATCTCCACTTAAGTTTACATTTGGTTTTGTTTCTATATCTTCTCTACATTCCATTAACTTTGCAAGTTTCTTATAAGCTATAAAAAACTCGTTTATTGTAGATAGTTTCTCTACTGAATTATATACATATTTCATTATTTTAGTGGCATAGCTAAGTAATATTGATATTTGTGCTAAAGTTAATTCACCTTTTACAACTAAAATTCCTCCCCATAACAATATAAATGGTTCTTTGAAGTTTCTTATTGAATGTGTTAATATAAGATATATTGCTTGTAATTTTGCAAATTTAATCTCTTTTTCTTTGTATTGCTCGTTCATTTTTATAAAATCGTCAATCTCTTTATCTTTTCTATTAAAAATTTTTAGCATTTTTGAATTTTCTATGCTATTTGTGGTTTTGCTTATTACTTCTTTATTCATTTCTACTATATCTTCTACTACTGGTTTCGAACTTCTATAATGCCATATTGATAAAACTACTATTAATAAACACATAATTGCAATAACTAAACCTATTGTACTGCTTATTTGGAATGTTTGTATTACTGCAAATACAATAATAAAAATAGTATCAAAAAACAAATTTATTTGTGAATTGAAAAATTCTGAATATATTATGGCATCATTGTTTACTCTTTGTATTACATTTGATTTATCTATATTGCTAAATTCCATATATTCTAGCTTTGGGATATGTTCCAATATTATTTCTTTAACATTTTTGTTTATTTTTAAGTTGAATTTTGTTCCTATTTTGCTTTTTATGTAATTTACAATAAATATTAATATATTTACTATTATTAGAAGTAACACCATTACTATTATTTTTGATATTTTATTATCTGAATAAAATAAATTTCTAATTAGTTCTGGTATTACTTTTTCATTTTCCATTATAATACCATCTAATGCATATTGAATAAACATCGGCACATATACTAATAATTTCGAGTATATTGCACTTAATATTAAAATAGTTATTATTTGTACTTTTGTTCCTTTTAGTGTTTTATTTAAAAAATTACTTTTCATGTCTTTGTTCCTTTTTTATTTCTTCTATATATTCCTCATTCTTGAACAATTTCTAGTCCACAATTTGTACTTGTATCTGAAAAAATAATAGTATTATCTTTTTTCAAAGTTACTGTAATCAAAGATGAAATACTTTCAAAAATTTCCTTTGACATTTTTCCCTTTACAGGCGCTGCAAGTTTATTTCCTTTATTAAATGTTGATTTTATGTTTAAATAGTAAGAACCTTTTTTTAATGTTATATCTAAAGAATTCTTATCAACCTTATATTTTATTAATTTGGTATTATTATATGTTGTAAACTTAAATTCCTTATTATCTATCATTAATACACATATAATACCTGTAAAATCAAATAATTTAAAAGGTATATCTGCAATTGAAAGCATAAAACTAGCATTTGTTTTTTTGAAGCTATTTCCTTGACACCAAATATATGATTTTGGAAAAGAGCAACCCCAATCTTTTTCTATATACCCCACATTATTATCAAAATTAATCTTGTTATTGTTAATATTTATTTGTCCATTTATATTATTTTGCATACTAAGTATTGCATGATTACATTCCATAAATGGAATATAAGAAAATGGTCCCATTATATTGGGATTTAAAATATTAGTATTGATATTTTTACTATTTGAATATTCAATTTTCCCATAAACTTCAAGGTTTTGTGCTATATCTTTAATATCTATATAAATTCCTTTTTCAGAAAATTTATTGTTTCCAATTTTAATGCAAAATGGCTCGAAACTATATTTAAAGTCTTTTATATTATAATCTACAAAATAAGATTCATTATTTGTTATTATTTGTATAAATGCTTTTTTGTTATTTGGTTCTATATTTATTCCTGGTATAAAAGAAATTCCATTCTTATTATTGGTATTTTTAAAATACCAACCTTCAAAATATGTTTTAGCTGTATTCAGATTTTTTTCACCTTGAAATAATTCAGGTTTTTTCATTAAAAATAATTTATTCATACTATATATTGTTTTCAAATTTAGCATATTTTATACTTTTTTTGTTAGTTCATAACTTTGTCTAATTAGTTCTTTGACTAAAGAAACATCTACTTTATTATCTATAATAATTGTATTCCAATGTTCTTTGTTCATATGATAACCTGGTATTATATAATCATAAGAATTTCTAAGCAATTCTGAATAATTAGGGTCTGTTTTGACATTTAGATATATTTTATCTTTAACATTCATTATTAATGCAAACCATTTTTTGTTATCTCTATGCTTCATTGTTACAGAAATATTATCATCTGGAAATGGATAATCTTCAAATGTGTCTGGCAAACTTAAACTATATTTTATTATATCTTTTCTATCCATAAATATTTTCTCCTATTTTGTTTCAATGATTTATCTAATTATCTTTTTTAAAACTTTATTAAATTGTTCTGGTGTATCCATATTAACTATATGTCCTGCCCCAGAAAATTCTACAAATTCACTATCTGGTTCTGATTTGTGCCAAATAACTGATGCTTTTTTTGCCATATCATTATCATATTCTCCAACTCCAATTAAAAGTGGATAATCTCTTTTTTGTGTTTTATATTTATTAACTAATTTATGAAGTGTTGAAAAATATCTAAATGAACTTTTTTTAAATTCTAAATTCATCTGATAAAACTTTTCTTTTGCTTCATCTGTGTATGCTGATATTTTTTTATTATCTTCAGCAAATGCTTTTATAGAAAACATTGCCTTTAAGAACATTTTCATTTGCTGTTTTGCATTACCTTTTTGTAAACCTTTATCAAAATTATTATTATCATATCCTCCTATACATGTTAGAGAAGATACTTTGCTTGGATATTTATTTGCAAAATCTTGAACTAATACTGCTCCAATAGACACTCCAACTAAATTGATTTTATCAATTTTTTCT
>JAAWEC010000038.1 GCA_022794095.1 Clostridia bacterium | reverse complement strand
GCTTACGTGTTACTCACCAGTCCGCCACTAACCGCTCCAATAGTAAACTAATGGTTAAGTCCGTTCGACTTGCATGTCTTATGTGCGCCGCCAGCGTTTATCCTGAGCCAGGATCAAACTCTCTTGTTATTCGGCTTACGATAAACTTCGTATTACTACGTTAAACTTCGTCAAATTTTTTTTCGATGTACATTTAGTACTATCTCAAAAATTTTTCCTCGTTTTCCTTGTAATACTTGTTTCTCCTAAACCTTATCTCTATTTAAAAATTAATTTAAATATTATTTCAAAAGTTTTTTCAAGCTCTTTTTAAACTTCTTGTTTTTTTACTAAAAATTTTTAAAAAATTTACTTGTTCGGTACTTTTTCTTTTTCAGAAAAACTTACCGCTTCGGTTTATTCTCTAAAGGATTTTATTGTTTACTTTTCAATGTACTTTTTATGTCCCTCTATTTGGGACGATTTTTATTATACGATAGTTTTTTTTGTTTGTCAACACTTTTAAATAAATTTTTTTAATTTTTTTTTTGAAATCTCTGTAAACATCTATTAGACTAGCTTACAAAACTTAGAAATATTAACCAAAATCCAGATATTAACTTCAAATCCAGCCCTAATTATGCTCGAAAGGGGCAACTCAGTGCCTGTCCCAGTTATGCCCAAAATCACAAAAGGGCTATTCAGTGCCTGTCCCAATTATGCCAAAAATCGCAAATGGGCTACTCGGTGCCTGTCCCAATTATGCCCAAGCTATTATTTTTCTAATATTGTTACTAGTATGCCATTTACTAAGCCTGTTGTTTCATCATATTCTATTGTTATGTTATATTTTCTGTTTTTATTTTCTTCAAAGAATGTGTTTAATGTAGTTAAAGCTTCTTGTTTGTTTTCATATCTATCTATATTTAGTCTTAATTCTGTTCCAGATACTACTTCATATCCTACTAAATTGTCTTTTATTGCTTCTAGTATGGTGAAGATTTTTGTACTTTCAAGGTTTTGGCCTTCTAATATTTCGAATTTGGAGTTGTATCTATTTCTTTCTGTTTCGGTAATTCCAATTGTTTCTATCACTTGATTTTCTTTTACTATTCCTATTGTTTTTAGTATTTCTATTAAGTCTTGCTGTTCAATAACATTTTCTTTTAGTTCTTGTATTTTTGCAGAAAGGCTTGTGTTTACTTTTTCTAGTAATACTTTCAATTTTTCTTCTTCTAAATTACTTATATTAATTGTACTTTTTTCATCTAATATTATGTCATTTTCAAAATTATCTACTAATGCTA
This sequence comes from Clostridia bacterium, assembly GCA_022794095.1. GTDB lineage: Bacteria > Bacillota > Clostridia > TANB77 > CAG-508 > CAG-269. The sequence continues at coordinate 9,310 of JAAWEC010000038.1, read as the reverse complement.
TGTTTTGATTTATAGTTATTTCAACTTTATTGTTATTGTCTTCATATATGGCTAATATATCTTTTATACAATTGGTATTTTCTACAGTTTCATTAGTTGTTAAAATATATTTTTTTATATCTTCTCCATCTATTTTTTCATAACTAGCATTTGTTTCATTAGCTGTTTTTTTATACTCAATTACTTGTCCTTTGTCTTTACTAGAGGTTGTGTCTTTATATGATACTTTCATATAATTTTCTTTATTATTTGATAGTAGTTCCATATTTATTTCATAATCTGGTGTTTCTATAATTGTTTTTACTGTTTTACTATTATTTTCATAAACTATTATGTTTGTTTTTTCAGTTCCTATGTTGTTTTTTGTGATTTCTGCTATTTTTTGATTTATTTTTTCTATAAATTGTTCACTTAGGTTTGTTGATTTATCGTATTGCTCAATAATTGTTTGAAGGTTATTAATTTTGTTTAAGATAATTTCGTCTTCTTTTACTTTTTCTAATACTTTGATATATATATTATTTAATTGTTCTTTTGTTAATGTTAATGTATATCCATTAACTAGTATGTCATTTCCATCTATCTTAATAATTTGATTTTTTTGCTTTGAAAAGTTTTCTTTTGATATATTGCTATTTATTATTTCAATATATTTTTCTCTAGTGATTTCTTTTTCTTCTTCTGAAAAGTTGAAGATGGTTTTTAAGTCAATGTTCACATCTATAAAATCTGGTATATTTTCTAATTGCTCATCTGTATATCCTATTTTTCTAAATAAGTCTTTTAAGTTTTCATTATTTACCATTAGATATTGATTAAATAAATCTGAAAATTTTATACCATATGCATTTTGACTTTGCAGATATTCTACTTCTGCTACTTCTTCATTGTTATTCAATAAATAAATATCTTGATAATTAAATTCGTTTGTTTTATCAGTTTGTCCTTTTATTTCTAATGTTAATTGATTAATTGGATTTTGTGTACTTTCAGATGTCTTTCCTATGTTTTCTATAAAATTAACTTTTGCATTTGTATTTGTTACATATTTGTTTTCTTGTAGTAGTTTGTTATATTCACTTTCTCCAATTTTTTGATATAAGTTTCCTATGTTTTCTACATTTTGTCCCATATATTTAGCAAATAAGGTTGAATTAGATTTAAAACTATCTGTATATATGTATAATAAAATTAATGTTGCTAATGTAATCAATAATAATACTATTATTGATACTATTATTAATGTTTTTTTCTTTTTTTTCGACATCATCATACTTTTCCTCCTATAATATTTTTTATTTAATTCTTTGTTTTACTGCTTCATATATTATAATTCCTGTAGAAACTGACGCATTTAGAGATGTTACTTTTCCTTTCATAGGAATTTCTACTAAAAAATCACAATTCTTTTTCACTTTTTGTCCTATGCCATTCCCTTCATTTCCAATAACAATTCCAATTGGTCCTGTCAAGTCTTGGTCATAGTAAAATTTCCCTGCATTTATGTCTGTTCCACAAATCCAAAGTCCCTCTTTTTTTAAATTTTCTATTGTGTCACACAAATTTGTTACTCTAGCTATTTTCATGTGTTGTACAGCTCCAGCTGATACTTTATTAACAGTACTGTTTACACATGCTGCTCTTCTTTTTGGAATAATAACTCCATGAACTCCAGCTGTTTCTGCTGTTCTAATTATAGAACCTAAATTGTGTGGGTCTTCTATTTCATCTAAAATTAACACAAATGGTTCTTCTTCTCTTTTTTTTGCTTCTTGCAAAATATCTTCTACTTCTACATATTCAAAAGGAGGAACAATAGCTATTACCCCTTGATAATTTTGAGTGCTCGCCATTTCTTCCATTTGTCTTTTTTCTTTTTCTACTATAATTATTTTATTTTCTTTTGCTATTTTGATTATTTTGTGAATAGAACCGTGTTTTTCACCTTTTGTGATGAATATTTTGTTTATGTCTTTTCCACTTTCTAATAATTCTAAAACAGCATTTCTTCCCTCTACTTGGTCATTGTAAATTTCTTTTTTCACTTTTTTTCATACCTTTCTAAAAACTAGGATTTCAAAAGAAGTTTAGTAATGTCAAATGCTAATTATTTTTGACACTACTCATCTTCTAATTTAAGAACTGATAAAAATGCTTCTTGTGGTATCTCTACATTTCCAATTTCACGCATTTTCTTCTTTCCTCTTTTTTGTTTTTCCAATAATTTTTTCTTTCTTGTAATATCTCCTCCATAGCATTTAGCTAATACATCTTTTCTCATTGCAGATATTGTTTCTCTTGCTATAATTTGTCCACCAATTGCAGCTTGAATTGGTATTTTAAACAATTTTCTTGGAATAACTGTTTTTAGTTTTTCAACCATTTTCTTTCCTCTTTCATAGCTACTGTCTTTATGTACTATAAAGCTTAATGCATCAACTGGTTCTCCATTTATGTGTATATCTAATTTTACTAAATTTGATTTTCTGTATTCTTTAAATTCATAGTCTAATGAAGCATATCCTTTTGTTTTTGATTTTAGATTGTCAAAGAAGTCATAAATAATTTCATTTAATGGCATTTCATATACTAAAGTTACTCTGTTTTCATCTAAATATTTCATATCTATATATACGCCTCTTCTTCTTTGGCATAATTCCATGATATTTCCAACGTAGTCCCTTGGTGTTAAGATGTTTGCTGTTACAAATGGTTCTTCTATATATGAAATTTCCTGTGGTTTTGGTAAATCTTCTGGATTATAAAGTTCTGTTACTGTTCCGTCTGTTTTGTAAACTTTATATATAACAGATGGTGCTGTTGTTATAAGTCCTAAGTCAAATTCTCTATCTAATCTTTCTTCTATAATTTCTAAATGTAATAATCCTAAAAATCCACATCTGAAACCAAACCCTAAAGCTGCTGATGTTTCTGCTTCATATTCTAGTGCAGCATCATTTAATTTTAGTTTCTCTAATGCTTCTTTTAATGCTTCATATTGACTACCATCTATTGGATACAATCCACAATATACCATTGGTGTTACTTTTTTGTATCCTTTTAATGGTTCTTCTGCTGGATTTTCTTTTAGTGTTATTGTATCTCCTACATTAATATCTGATAAATTTTTAATGCTTGCTGCAATATATCCGAACTTCTCCGGCTTTTATTTCTTTTGTAGGCATATAAGAACCTGGTATAAAATATCCAACTTCTGCTACTGTAAATGTTTTATTTGTTGCCATTAATATAATTTCATCTCCAACTTTTACAGTTCCATCAACTACTCTTACATATGCTACTGCACCTTTATAATTATCATAATAAGAATCAAAAATTAAGCATTTTGTTTTTTTAGTTTCATCTCCTGTTGGAGCAGGCAAATCTGTTACAATTCTTTCTAACACTTCTTCTACATTTAATCCAGATTTTGCCGAAATACATGGTGCATCACTTGCTGGTATTCCAATAATATCTTCTATTTCTTGTTTTACTTCTTCTACTCTACTATTTGGTAAATCAATTTTGTTTAAAACTGGCAATATTTCCAAATTGTTATCAATTGCAAGATACACGTTAGCTAAAGTTTGTGCTTCTACTCCTTGACTAGAGTCAACAACTAAAATAGCACCATCACATGCAGCAAGACTCCTAGATACTTCGTAATTAAAATCCACATGACCTGGTGTATCTATTAAATTTAAGGTATATTCTTGTCCATCTTTTGCTTTATAAATCATACGTACTGCTTGTGACTTTATTGTAATACCTCTTTCTTTTTCAATTTCCATATTATCTAGCACTTGACTTTCCATCTCTCTTTTAGATAATACACCTGTCATTTCAATTAGCCTATCTGCTAAAGTTGATTTTCCATGGTCTATGTGTGCTATTATACTAAAGTTTCTAATGTTTTCTTGTCTATTATTCATACTCATTCCACCTTTTCTGAGACAAGAGGGACAGGTCTTAAATGTCTCATTTTTTATTATTTTAGCACACAAATAAAAAAACCTCAATAGTTTTCTAAACCATGACACAAATTATATACTTTTTCATAGCCTAAAGCATTTAGTTCTTTTTGTGCTTTTTTACTTCTATGACCTGTACTGCAATAAACAATAATTATTTGCTGTTTTTCTGGAAGTACTTTACTTGCTTTTTCTTTTATTTCATATTCAGGAAGCAAAATTGCATTTTCTAAATGCCCTTCTGCAAATTCTTGTGGACTTCTTACATCTAAAAGAACTGCTCCTTGTTGTTGCATTTTTTCTAGTTGGTATTTATTTATTTCTGATTCTTCGCAACATCTATTTCTATTACATAAACATCTTAATCTTCGTAACATATCATTTTCTCCTTTTCTATTTATTATATGTTTTTTTTCGGAATACGATACTTGTCCACAATGCAGATAATGTTTTTAATCAACATGTTCCATATTTGAATATGATTTGAATTTCTTGAACTTTTATTTATTTGCATACTCTGTATTTGTTTGTATGTGAATTTTACAGAATTGTTACAATAATGTTTCTGTTTGTCTATTGTTTATATTGCCTTATTACATTTTTCTGGCTTTTTCGTCATGTTTTTATATGTTTTGTTACAATAATATTTCACATGTGTTACAATTATGTTTTCTTCACAATGTTATGTTTCCTGTTTTTTTGTTTTTTTGTCATATTTGTTTTTTATTTTTTAAAGTGGAAACTGTGGATAACTTTGTGAATAACTTTAAATTAGCACTTTTTGTTCACGAGTTGTTCACATTTTTATTTTGGTTTATATAATATTTTTCATTTTGTATTATGTTTTTCTACTTTTATGTGTACTCTTTTTTGTTACTATTAGAAAAAATTAAAAATCCAAATTAGCCTATATTCTAGCTTTTTTGGATTTTTTTATTATTTTATATGAACATAATATTTTTCCTTAATGTTCTTTTTGATTGTTGTCTTGCCTTCTACTGTTATCAATAGTTACAACATATTTGCCTCTTTTTATTATAACATTTTAATTAAAAAACTTAAAATAAATAATAGTTATTATCTCCAATATTGTAATAAATGGAAAACCAATTACAAAATTTAGCTTTTGTGTTTTGTGTCTAAAAGTATACATACCAGCAATAGTTCCAATTCCACCACCTAAAGCAGTTACAATAAATAAAGTCTTTTCAGGAATTCTCCATTTTCCTTTTTCAGCTTTTCTTTTGTCTATCCACATGATAAAAAAGCCAAAAAGATTAATAAATAAAAAATACAATAAAATATTTTTTGTACTAAATAACTCCTCAAAATTAATAGTTGTTTGTTGTAACATTTTTTACCTCCTTTTGGTAGTTTGGGGACGTTTCTTTTGCGACATTTTTATGTAAATTCAACAAAAAAACATCCCTATTCACATTAAAAATTAAAATCTAAATATACATATTTTTTTGTTTCATAGTTTAAGGCTTTTTCAATATCCTGTTTTGCAATTTCTGATATCTCGTTAATTCTTACATAATTACCTAATTGTTCTACTAATGGTACAATATATCTAATTTTTGCCTTTATACTATGACAATATTTTCCGTTCAACTTCTGCATTACTTTCTTTTATTCCAGTCGCATTTTTCCACAAATCAAAACATTTTGAAATATTGTCATATTTGCAATTTTCAATTTTCTCTATCATTTCTTTTTCAGTTAATGTATATAAATTCTCTTCTGTAATTAGTTTTCTATTTAACATTTTTTTGATAGTATCTGCTAAAAATTGCATTGAAATTTTGACTTTGTTTTGTATATACATAGAAGACAACTTGCTCATATTATGTACAAATTTTTCTGCTATTTCCTTAGTTTTGAATCCAAGTTCTTCTATTCCTTTTTCGTTTTTTTGCACTTCTATATCTTCATAAATTTCTTTTACTTCTTTTAAATCCCATAATTTTGCTGTCGCACCTAATCCATTAGAAAGAGTATATTCTAGCCTATCACTTGAAAGCATTGGTGTATCATTGTCTGCAATTGGATATATATGGTAATCTACTACTTCTTCTAATTTTATTCCGTCTTTAGTTAATAAGCTCATAATTTCTTTTGATTCTCCAATAATTTTAGATGTTAATTCTTCAGTTGATTCTTGTGTTTCATAATCTTCATTCATAAAATCAATGGTATGTTTAAATACTGGTGTTGCAATATCATGAAATAAACCTGATAATGTTTGTTTCTTATCCTTGGTAAAGTTCCATATAATTAGAGCTACTCCTATGCTATGTTCTAAAGTTGAATACCATTTGTAATCAAATATTTTAGAATATATAGTTCCACATGATACACTAATTCCTTCTAGTTTTTGCATTTCTTTTGTTTCTATATATGGAACTAAAAATTCAGGTATGCCACCTTTGTTTAAAATATTATAATACTCTTTTACTTCTAATCTTAAATTTTCCAAATATGAATTCAATTTTATCGTCCTTTCATTTTTGTTTTATAATATAGCTAATATAACAAATTGTTGTATTTACATAAAAATGTCCCAAAAGAAACGTCCCCAATGCGACATTATCCAAATAGGCTCATTTGGTTGCTTTGGCTCATTCCGTTTAGACAACCGAATTTTTTTAGTAAGTCTGTTACTGATGTTCCTACTTTTGAACGTATTTTTAGGTCGTCTATTGACATGAATTTTCCTTCTTTTCTTGCGTTTTCTATTCCCTGTGCTGCAACTGTTCCAAGTCCTGGTATGCTGTTTAGTGGTGGTCGAATTCCATTTTCTTCTACTTGAAATTTTGTTGAGTGTGATTGATATATGTCTATTGGCAAGAAGCTATATCCTCTTTCATACATTTCTAATACTAATTCCAATATTGCATACATTCCTTTGTCTTTTGCTGTTGCATTGTTTCCTTCTAAGTCTATTTCTTTCATTTTGTTTTTTACTTTTTCTTTTCCAAATATCATGTATTCACTGTCAAATTCGTCTGCTCTAATTGAGAAGTATGATGCATAATATGCTAAAGGTTCATGTACTTTAAACCAAGCTATTCTAAATGCATTTGTTACATATGCTGCTGCATGGGCTTTTGGGAACATGTATTTTATTTTTTCACATGATTTGATATACCATTCTGGTACATTGTTTTCTTTCATTAATGTTACGTATTCTCCCCATTTTTCTGGGTCTTTTAAGGCTTTTCCTTTACGCACTGTTTCCATTATTTTGAATGCTTTGTCTGGTGGTAATCCTTGTTTTATTAGGTATATCATAATATCGTCACGACAACATATTGCATCTTGCAAAGTTACTGTTCCTGCTTCTATTAAGCTTTGTGCATTCCCTAACCATACGTCTGTACCATGTGATAGTCCGTGAAATTCTAATTAATTCGTCAAATGTTGTTGGTCTTGTGTCTACTAACATTCCTCTTACAAATTTTGTTCCAAATTCTGGCACTCCAAAACTTCCTACTTCTGAGTGTATTTGCTCTGGTTCTACTCCGAAGTGCTTTTGTAGAACTAAATATGGACATTGTTTCTTTGTCGTCTAATGGCACTTTAGTTGGGTCAATTCCTGTTATGTCTTGCAACATTCTTATCATTGTTGGGTCGTCATGTCCTAGTATGTCTAGTTTTAACAAGTTTTGGTCTATTGAATGGTAATCAAAATGTGTTGTAACTATGTCTGAGTTCGGGTCATCTGCTGGATGTTGTACAGGACAAAATTCGTATATTTCTCTACCTTTTGGCACAACTATAATTCCCCCTGGATGTTGACCTGTTGTTCTTTTTATTCCAGTACATCCAGAAGCAAGCCTTTGGGTTTCTGCTCTATTTATTGGAATATGTCTTTCTTCAAAATATTTTTTTACATATCCATAAGCTGTTTTGTCTGCTACTGTTCCAATTGTTCCAGCTTTAAAGGTTGTTCCTTTTCCAAAAATGACTTCTGTATATCTATGTGCTTTTGCTTGATATTCTCCTGAAAAATTTAAGTCGATGTCAGGTTCTTTGTCTCCATTAAATCCTAAAAAGGTTTCAAAAGGAATGTCCATTCCATCTTTATCTAATGCATGTCCACATTTAGGACATACTTTATCTGGCAAATCAAACCCATTTTTATATCCATAATCTGTAAAGTCTGAATATTTACAATTTGGACAACGATAATGTGCAGGCAAAGAATTTACCTCTGTAATTCCTGTCATATTTGCTGCAAAAGATGAGCCAACAGAACCTCTTGAGCCTACAATATATCCATCTTCGTTCGACTTCCATACTAATTTTTGTGCAATAATATACATTACAGAGAATCCATTTTTTATAATAGAATCTAATTCTTTGTCTAATCTTTCTTGAACTATTTGTGGAAGTGGGTCTCCATATAATTCATGTGCTTTATTATATGCAATATCTTTTATTGTTTGTTCACATCCTGGTATGTGTGGTGGGCATTTTTCTGGTGATATTGGACTAATTTGGTCACACATGTCAGATATTAAATTTGTATTTGTTACAACTACTTCATATGCTTTTTCTTTGCCTAGATAACTAAATTCTTCTAACATTTCTTCTGTTGTTCTTAAGTATAATGGTGCTTGATTATCTGCATCGTCATATCCTTGTCCTGCTTCTAGTATACGCCTATATACTTCATCTTGTGGGTCAATAAAATGTACATCACAAGTTGCTACAACTGGCTTATTTAGCTTTTCTCCTAAGTCTACTATTTTTCTGTTTATGTCTCTTAAAGCTTCTTCATCTTTTACAGTTTCATTTCTGATTAAAAATTGATTGTTTCCAATTGGTTGTATTTCTAGGTAGTCATAGCTATTTGCAATTTCTTCTATTTCTTCATCAGTTTTTCCGAAGTTCAATTGCTTGGTATAATTCTCCTGCTTCACAGGCACTTCCGAAGCATTAATCCTTCTGAATATTTTTTGTACAAACTTTTTAATATTCTTGGTTTTCTATAAAAGTAATGTAAGTGTGAAAGTGATACTAGTTTGTATAAATTCCTTAAACCAATATAATTTTTAGCCAATATAATTGCATGATATGTTTTTAGCTTTTTGTATTCTTCTCTTTTTGCTTCTTCTGTACAGCTAACTTTGTCTATATCTTCTACTTTTTTGGCTCCTCGTTTTTTTAACATGTCTATCATGATATTAAAAACTTTAACTGTTGTATCTACATCATCTAAAGCACGATGTGCCACTTCTACTTTAATTCCTAAGTTTTCAGCAATTTTTCCTAATTTATATTTTTTGTAATTTGGAAATAAATCTTTTGCTAAACTTAATGTATCTAAATAT